>JBGVKV010000071.1:0-64570 GCA_045123975.1 Eubacteriales bacterium
CATCGGGATTGGCGGTGGGCTTATCCATTTTGTTGATGGCCACAATGATGTCAACGCCTGCGGCCTTGGCGTGGTTAATCGCCTCAACGGTCTGGGGCATAATGCCGTCATCCGCGGCAACAACAAGAATGGCAATATCGGTTGCCTGAGCACCGCGGGCACGCATAGAGGTAAATGCCTCGTGGCCGGGGGTATCCAGGAAGGTAATGTCACGGCCGTCCAGATTCACACGGTAAGCACCGATGTGCTGGGTAATACCGCCGGCCTCGCCGGAGGTTACGCTGGTGTGACGAATCGCGTCAAGCAGAGAGGTCTTACCGTGGTCAACGTGGCCCATTACGCACACAACGGGTGCGCGGGTCTCCAGATCCTCGGTATGCTCCTCGGTCTCGCTGAACAGCTTTTCTTCAATGGTAACAACGACTTCCTTCGTTACCTTGGCGCCGAACTCGTCGGCGATCAGGTAAGCGGTGTCGTAATCGATGACCTGATTGATGGTGGCCATCATGCCGTTCATCATCATCTTCTTGACGACCTCGGCGGCGGTCTTCTTCAGACGGGATGCCAGCTCACCTACGGTGATCTCATCCGGCAGAGTGATCTTGAGAGGCATCTTCTTCAGCTTCTCCAGATTCTCCTTGCGAAGCTTCTCCATAGCCAGACGCTCCTTGTCACGGTTCTTGGCGGAACGCATGTCGCGGGTGTTCTGCTTCTTCAGTTTCTGCTTGTTGGTGGAGGAGTCGGAGAAAGCATCGGGTGCGAACTTATCCAGACGCTCGTCGTACTTGGACAGATCCACGTTGGTGGTACGGGTATCGATCACGCGGGTGTTACCGGTTCTCTTCTTTTCCACCACGGGCTGCTGAGGCTTCTTGGGCTGAGGCGGACGGGTGGGCTGGAAGGGAGTATTGTTCGCCGGTGCGCCGTTGTTCGGGCGCTGTCCCTGCTGTCCGTTCTGATTGGGACGGAATCCACCCTGCTGTCCCTGCTGGAAGCGGTCGCCCGGGCGGCCGTTCTGCTGCTGGAAGCGATCATTCGGACGACCGTTCTGCTGGAATCGGTCACTCGGGCGCTGTCCCTGCTGTCCGTTCTGATTGGGGCGGAATCCACCCTGCTGTCCCTGCTGGAAGCGATCGTTCGGGCGGCCGTTCTGCTGCTGGAAACGATCATTCGGGCGCTGTCCCTGGGGCTGAGCCGGCGCAGGCTTTGCCTCTGCCTTGGGAGCCTCCGTCTTGGGAGTTTCCACCTTGGGCTCTGCCTTCTTCTCCTCGGATTTGGGCGCGTCAGCCTTGACCTCCGTCTTCACGGGGACCTCAATTTTCTTTTCCTCGGCCTTGGGTGCTTCCTTCACGGGAGCCTCGGCCTTCTTTTCTTCCTTGATTTCGGGCTTCTTCTCCTCCACAGGTGCCGGAGCTTCCGCCTTCTTTTCTTCCGCCTTCTTGCGGCAGATCCGGGTCTTACCGCTCAGGTAGCCGTCCAGATCCTTGATCTGATTCTCCCGGGTCAACTCGTCAAAGAACACGTTGAATTCATCCGGCTCAAGCGTGGCCATATACGACTTCACGCTGACGCCGGAGCTCTCCATCTTCGTGAGAATCTCCTTATTTTTCATTCCCAGGTCTTTCGCCAACTGATTGACCTTGAACATAGATGCTTGTGCCATCCTTTTTCGTACCCTGCCCGCGCTGGCGGGCCCTTTCTTGATCGAGTATTGCGGGATTTTCGGTGTGTGATTCAGATCACGGACAACCGGCGAGTGTCCGGATCGCTTTGGCAAATTCGGCGTCGAGCACGGCGCAGGCGGATAATTCCATCATACCGCACGCACGGCCCAATTCCTCCTTTGTGAGGGAAACGGGGATCAGATCCACCCCTGCCGTCTCGCACTTATCGGAAAGCTGCTTCCTTGTGCGATCCGACGGATCGGATGCCAGAAGGACAATATGGGCACGGCCTGTTTTCAGCGCGTCTTTGATCGTATCGACGCCGCATCCGAGCCGATTTGCGCGCCGGCACAAACCGATCATGGACGCCAGGCGGGACCCTGTCTTGCCCGTGGCAGATTGTGTATTCATCATGCGTCCGCGCTTTCTTCCGAAATACGGACCTCTTCTTCCAGTGCATTCAGCACCTCATCGGACACGGCCATCTCCAGAGCGTGGGCAAAACGATTGGCCTTTCTTGCCTTTTTGAAGCAGGTAAGAGAGCGGCACACGTACACGCCGCGGCCGGACAGCTTGCCGGTGAAATCCATCTGGACCGTACCGTCGGGGGTGCGAACCACACGGATCAGCTCTTTCTTGGGGAAGGATTCCCCGCATCCGCAGCAGCGTCTGAGCGGAATCTTTTTCGGTTGCATCCTGTATCACCTCGGCCGGAGCCGATGCTTTCTTTCAAAATTATATGTGTATAGCGGGGATTACTTGCGGCTCTTGATATCGATCTTGTAGCCGGTAAGGCGAACGGCCAGGCGGACGTTCTGTCCTTCCTTACCGATGGCCAGAGACAGCTGATCGCTGTCCACCCAAACGGTGGCGCTGCGCTCTCCGTCGAAGTCCACGTCCAGAACGGAGGCGGGGGACAGAGCGGCGGCAATGTATTCCTCGGGCTTCTCGGAGAAGAGAACCACGTCGATCTTCTCACCGCGCAGCTCCTCTACGATTTCGGCGATACGCATACCGCGGTTACCGATGCAGGCACCTACCGCATCCACGTCGGGATCGCGGGAGATGACGGAAACCTTGGTGCGGGAGCCTGCCTCACGGGCCACGCCCTTCAGGAGAACCACGCCGTCCTGGATCTCGGGAACCACCAATTCCATCAGACGGCGGATCATACCCTGGTGGGTACGGGAAAGAGTCACCACAGGGCCGTGGGATTCACGGTGCACCTCGGTAACGAACACCTTCAGACGGTCGCCTACGGCGAAGTTATCGCCGGGGATCTGCTCGCTTCTCAGAAGAACGGCCTCGCTGGTGCCGGTGTCCACAACCACGTCGCCGGTGTTATCGTCCACCTTGGTAACGATGGCGGTGATAACTTCCTCGTGCTTCTTCTCGTATTCGCGGATGATGTTGGAGTGCTCCGCCTCGCGGATACCCTGAATGATCACCTGCTTGGCAGCCTGGGCGCTCAGACGACCGAAGGCCTTGGTCTTGAGCTCAAACTCCACCACGTCGCCCACGTTGTAGCGGCGGGAGATGGAACGTGCTTCCTCAAGGGAGATCTGCTCCTTCTCATCCTCAACCACGTCAACAACGGTCTTCTGCTGGTAGATGCGGAAGGTCTTCTTCTCGCCGTCCAGAGCGATGCGCACGTTCATGGCACCGGACTCCTTCTTGTAGGCACTCACCAGAGCCGCCTCGATCTTCTCCAGCATATAGGTTCTCGGGATACCCTTGGTAGACTCCAGAATATCCACCGCGGCGAAGATCTCCGCGCCCATATTTTCCGATTCTTTTTTGGTCACTGCTTTTTTCATGACTGTTTTCCTTATCCGTAAAATAATGTGCGTGCCGTTACCAGTTAAACACGGTAGAAACCTTGGCGGCCGCGGATTTTGCAATGGTAATACTTTCCTCGTTCGCCCGTGTCAGGGTGAACTCTTTTTCCTCGGTGGCAGTGAGGATTCCCCGGAGCGTTTTCTCTCCGTTCAAGGGGGCGTACAGACGCACCTCAATCTCGTCACCGATGCAGGCCTCGAAATGATCGGGCCGGGTGAGGGGACGCTCCACGCCGGGAGACGTTACCTCGACTTTATAGGAGTTTTCAATGGGATCGGCCTCGTCCAGAATCGGATCGATGGCACGGGAAACCCGCTCGCAGTCGTCCAGCGTGATACCCTCGTTGGAATCGATGACCACACGGAGGATCATATCGGCGCCTTCCTTGACGTATTCCACGTCCCACAGATAGCACTCCTCAGCCAGCACCGTGTCAAAGAGCAGATCCCGCACGCGGTCGGCAATGTTCTTCGGGCGGGGCGGCCGTTTCTTTTCGGCACCCTCGGCGGAGGTGATTTTTTCTTCCATACTCATACGCGATCTCCTTACGGTACTTTCAGTACAAAAATAAAGAGCGGGAACCAAACCCACTCTCCTTAATACTTTATACTTTAGCGTAGTCAGTATACCATACTTTTCCCCTCATTGCAAGGGGTTATGTGAAAATATTTTCCCGAAAAAACGGGAAAATGCCTTGTTTTGACGGATAAATCCGCCACTCCCTTGATTTTTTTGCCCCCTTGTGCTACCATTATACCATCTCAAGAAAAGGCAGGGCAGATCTGATGACAAACGAAGAAATGCGGGAGGTACAAATTACCCGCGAGGAAATATACGACGGCATCGTTCTCCACGTCACGAAGGACACCGTCCGTCTGCCGAATGGCGGCACGTCGATCCGCGAGGTGGCCTGGCACCGGGGTGCGGTGTGCGTGGTCCCCGTCACCGAGGATGGGGAGATCATTTTCGTGGAGCAGTTCCGCTACGCCATGGATCGGGTGCTTCTGGAGATCCCGGCAGGCAAGCTGGAGGCCGGTGAGACCGATCGGGCGGCGGCCGCCCGGCGGGAATTGTCCGAGGAGACGGGATACACCGCCGATTCTCTGATCGATCTGGGCAAATATTTCGGCTGTCCCGCCCTGATTTCCGAGGACATCAATATGTATCTGGCCACGGGGCTTCATCCCGGTGAGTGCCATCCCGATGAGGACGAGTTCCTCAGGATCCGCAGGATCTCCATCCACGATGCCACCGAGATGATTTTGCGGGGTGAGATCCCCGACGGCAAGACCCAATTGGGCATTTTGCGGGCAAAACTGTGGTGGGAACAAAACCACGGATAAAACCGTCCTATATTTTTGGAGGAAATACTACTGTATGGCAAAGACTGAATTGGGCATCGCCCTGAACACCGCTTTCGGTACAAAAATCGAAGAAAGAATCGCAAACGTGCTGGACGCGGGCTTTACACACGTCAGCATGGTCTGGGGAGAGAATGACGACGAGCATGAAAAATTCTACCGCCAGGCAAAATATATAAAAGAGAACAAAGTGCCCGTATACTCCGTACACGCACCTCTCTATCCCACCGATTACACCGATCGGGGCGTGGGCGTTATGTGGGAGGATTCCCCCGCGGCAAAGACCTATCGGGAATTTTTGTGCCGCTGTGCCCGGGAGATCGCCGAGCACACCGACTCGCCTTATATGGTACTGCACCCCACATTCCATCCTACCATGCCCGCCCCCACCGAGACCGGCGTGGAGAATTTCCGCTACGTGGCGGAATACTGCCGCACCGTGGGCATCAAGGTGGCTTTGGAGACCATG
Source organism: Eubacteriales bacterium (assembly GCA_045123975.1). Taxonomy (GTDB): domain Bacteria; phylum Bacillota; class Clostridia; order Oscillospirales; family CAG-272; genus SIG701. The sequence goes on from JBGVKV010000071.1 coordinate 5,334, forward strand.
GAAGTCCCCAGCCATCTGGCCATTCTTCTGAAGGAATTGCCCCCGGATATCGCCGGCGTCTGCTGGGACAGCGGTCACAATCTGGCCTACACCCCGGAGGTGGACTGGCCGAGAAAAGCAAAAGGCCGTCTGTTCTGCACCCATCTCCACGACAACGACGGAAAGACCATGGGCCCCATCCCCAACACCCGCTGTGACACCCATTTTCTGCCCTTCGACGGCGTGCGGGATTGGGAGGACGCTATGGTAAGTCTGGCCGAGAGCGGCTACCGCGGCCCTCTCACTCTGGAAGTAAAGAAGGGACGGGACGTATGCCGTCAGCTTCCCATCTACGCCGAATGGGGCGAAGCGCGCTTCATGAAGGAAGCCTACGCCCGTGCGGATCGGCTCCGCACCATTTTTGAGGAGGCATGCCGCCGTCTGGATGGCTGATCCTCATACGGAGGATTTTTATGCTGGAAAACATCCACTCCCCCGCGGATATCAAGCATCTGACTCCCGATCAGATCGCCGCCTTGTGCGGGGAAATCCGGGAGGATATACTTACCGCCGTTTCAAAAAACGGCGGTCATCTCTCGTCCAATCTGGGCATTGTGGAAACCACAGTGGCCCTCCACCGGGTCTTTGACACACCCCGGGACGCCATCGTTTTCGACGTGGGACACCAGTGCTACGCCCACAAGATCTTGACGGGCCGTCGGGCGGGATTTTCGAATCTGCGGAAGCTGGGCGGACTCTCCGGCTTTCCCCGGAGGGAGGAAAGCGAGTACGATCCCTTCTCCGCCGGTCATTCGGGCCCTGCCCTCTCCTGTGCCATCGGTATGGCGGAGGCCAACCGGGCAGCGGGACGTGAGGACTGGGTGATTGCCGTCATCGGCGACGCATCCTTCGGGTGCGGTATGGTCTACGAGGCACTGCAGAACTGCGCCAAGCAGGGGCTCCGGCTCCTGATCGTCCTCAACGACAACGAGATGTCCATCTCCAAAAACGTGGGAGCTCTGTCCGATTATTTCACGAAGATCCGCCTGAGCCGGGGCTATTTTGCCTTCAAGCACACGGTGCATAAGATCTGCGCCCGCGTACCCCTGTTGGGTCGGGGCGTGATCCGCTGTGCCATCGGGATAAAGGAATTTATCAAGCGGATTCTGAACCGAAAAAACATCTTTGAAAATCTGGGTCTGGAATATCTGGGCCCCGTGGACGGAAAGCGGGAGGAGGTTCTGGAATACGTATTCCGGGAGGCCATCCGGTGCGACCGCCCCTGCATCGTCCACGTGATCACACAAAAAGGACGGGGTTATGCCCGGGCCGAGGAGCATCCGGACCGGTATCACGCTGTATCCCCCTTCGATCCGGCTGCGGGAATCCCCGACGCACCGCCGAAAATGACCTTTTCCCGCGCCTTCGGTCAGTCCATGTGCCGATTGGCCGGGGAAAACGATACCCTCTGCGCCATCACCGCCGCCATGCGGGACGGCACGGGGCTTGCGGAATTTGCCGACGCGTTCCCCCGTCGGTTCTACGACGTGGGCATCGCCGAGGAGCACGCCGTCAGCTTTGCCGCCGGTCTTGCCCGGGGTGGGCAGCAACCTGTTGTGGCGCTGTATTCCACCTTCGCCCAGAGAACCTTCGATCAGGTGCTCCACGACTGCGCTTTGCAGAAGCTGCCTTTGGTATTGGCTTTGGACCGTGCGGGCATCGTGCCCGGCGACGGCTCCACCCACCAGGGACTCTTTGACGTGGGACTTTTCACACCCGTTCCCGGTGTGGAAATATTCGCCCCCGAATCCTATGAGGAATTGGACGCTGTGCTGGAAAACGCGATCCGGTCGGATCGCATAAGCGTGATCCGCTATCCCCGGGGCAGCGAGACCGAATACGACCGCAGTGTGTGGCAGGAGATTGCCCCCGGCATCACCGCCGCCGATTTCCCGGGAAATACGGCAGGAAAGCCCCTTACGATCCTCACCTACGGCAGGATCGCCTACGAAGCCCTGCGTGCAGCGGCGGAAATATTTCTCACCTGTCCCGTGCGGGTGATCCGCCTGAGTAAGATCTATCCTCTCGACAAAGATGCCATTCTCACCGCTCTGGGCGGTGCGGAAAGATGCCTGATCGTGGAGGAAGGCATGCGCCGGGGCGGCATCGGCGAGATGGTTGCCGCCATCCTCGCGGAAGCGGGAGCGCCGGCTCGTGTGAAGATCCTGGCGGTATCGGATTTCGTATCCCACGGGGATACGAAATCCCTGACAGCCGCCCTCTCTTTGGATGCGGCGGGCATTCTTCGGGAATCCGAATTTTGAGAATAAGAAAAACCGATCTGTATGACAGATCGGTTTTTTGTGTGTGGTGTATGACGCGGGGACACCCCGCACCCCGCCACCTTTTTGAAAAAAGGTGGGCGAAAAACTTTACAGCTTCGTTATGGTCTCCGTTAGTTCCTCGGGATTGGAAAAAATTCTCTCCGCGCCGGCTTCCCGCAGGGTTTGGGCCGAGCGGAACCCCCAACTGACCGCCAGGCAGTCCACGCCCGTATTGCGGGCGGTGAGCACGTCCACCTCGGAATCGCCCACGTAGGCGGCCTCCGCCTTCGTGACGCCCAGGCGGGCAAGGGCGTATTCCACCATATCCGGCGCGGGTTTTTTGGGCATATCCTCCCGCGCGCCCACGGAAACGGGGATTACCTCCCCGAAATACCGCTTCACCAGATCCTGCACCGCAAAATCCGCCTTGTTGGACACGATGGCCATCTTTACCCCCGCCCGGGACAATTTCTCCAAGAGGGCAGGGATTCCCGCATAGGGGGCGGTGGTATCCGCCGAATGGGCGGCGTAATAGGTACAGAATTCGCCGAACACCGCATCGGTAAGGGCGGCATCGGTGCCGGCGGGCACCGCGTTCTCCACCAGATGGCGGATGCCCCGTCCCACGATGGCACGGATTTCCTCTTTTGTCCTCACGGGCAGGCCGTATTTTTCAAGGGAATGATTGACCGCGTCCGCCAGATCCTGCAAGGTATCGAGCAAGGTGCCGTCCAGATCCCAAATAATCGCTTTATATCCCATATGTCAACCTCTTTATTTCATTTGTACTATTGTACCACGTTTTTCCCACTTTAGCAAGGCGGGAGACGGCCAAAAACTTCCATAGATCGTTTACATTTGTGTGTGGATTTTCATATTGACTTTGAATTCCTCATCTGTTATAATAAAGTAGTCTACTCTGTAAAAATTTACTTATAAGAAAGGACAATTATTATGATGAAGCGTATTCTTGCAATGCTTCTGGCAGTGCTCATGCTGGTTCCGGTTCTCGCATCTTGCACCGAAGATACCCCGGACACCCCTGACACTGATCCCGCATCCGACTCCAAAGTAGAAGACACCACCGTTCCCGAGGAAACCGGCCTGACCCTGGACAAGACCGACTTCGGCGGTACCAACCTCCGCATCCTCGGTGTAAGCGAAGACTACAACTTCGGTTACTACCAGACCGGTGACATTTGGATTGAAACCGAGCAGGCCGATCCCTTCGAGCGCTCCGTTTACATCCGTCTGCAGGATTGTATCAACAAGTACAATTTCGGCGTAGAGTACACCTCCAGCACCTCCCCCATCAATGACGTTGCCAGCCTGGTTTCCGGCGGCCTCGATCAGTATGACGTAGTGTTCTCCCAGTGGAACCAGATCTGGCAGGGCGCCAGAGGCGGTAACCTTCTGGACATCAACGAGATCGACTCCATCGATCTGAACAACTCCTGGTGGGACCAGAACGCAAACACCCAGCTGTCCATCGCCAACCGTATGTTCTACACCACCGGTGACATCACCACCGTTGACGATCGTTGCGCACGCGCTCTGTACTTCAACAAGACTCTGGCAGCTGCACACGATATGGAAAGCCCCTACGAGCTGGTTCGCAACAACCAGTGGACCCTCGAGAAGTTCGCTGAAATGTGCCGCAGCGTTTACGACGACGTAAACGGTGACGGTAACACCGACATCGACGACGTTCTGGGCTTCTTCCGCGAGAGCGGCCAGTTCAACTACCTGATGACCGCTATGGACGAGCACTACAGCGAGCTGGATGAGAACGGTCTGCCCGTTTACACCTTCATGCAGGATGCAGAAGGCGTTACCAAGATGGAAACCGTTTCTTCCCTCCTCATCGACGAGAAGGTAAGCTACAACATCCACAACCTGACCGACTTCGGCGGCTACAGCAACCGTTTCGCATACGCCCGCAGCAAGTTCGCTGCCGGTAAGCAGCTGTTCACCATCGGCGGCGCTCTGGTTATCGCTGAGTTCGCAGACATGGAAGATTCCTTCGGTATCCTGCCCATGCCTAAGTGGAACTCCGATCAGACCCGTTACTACCACATTATCGATACTCCCTGCCCGATGATGGGTATTCCCAACACCAAGGCAGATGCAACCGATATCGGTTACATGCTGGAGTACTTCTCCTACGAAGGTCAGCAGACCATTTCTCCCACCTTCAAGGACAGAATGCTGAAGAGACGTTATGCACAGGACTCCGATTCCGGTGATATGCTGGACATCATCTATGCAAACAAGTGCTTCGATCTTGGCTTCGTTGCAAACTGGGGCGGCATTCTCAGCATCGCTGACGGTGCTATCCTGGCCGGCCGTCTGCCCAAGACCAATCAGTACAACCGTCTTACCAAGTCCATGCCCAAGCTGATCCAGAAGGACTACGATGCCTTCGCAGTTGCAGGTAAGGAAGTTGAGTAATTCTCACCTACATAAAGATGCCGCCCGTCGGGCGGCATCTTTTTTGTTTCTCGGCAGCATAATAAAAAACGGCGGTGACCCGCCGTTTTTTTATTTCGTTCCGTTGAAAATATCCAATTGGCCCAGATCCTCGAATTCCAGAATGTCGGAGAGAATGTAGTTGCTGACGAACATTCCACGGGGAGTCAGGGCGTACACGCCGTTTTTGTAGGTGGCAAAGCCGTTCTTCACGTAGGGTGCCATCTTCTTTCCGTACAGATCTTCAAAGGAGAAGCCGAACAGGCGGGCAAAATCCCGGCAGTTGAGTCCCTCGCGAAGGCGGAAACGGAGCATAATATACTCACCCAGCCGCTCGCGGGGAGACACGGTATCGTTCTGCTCCGTCAGGCGGATGGCGGCGCCGGGCATCTCGAGCCCGTTCATATACCGATCCATATGGCGAAGGAAAGAGAACCGATTGCCCCGGAAGAAGGAGTGGGCGGCCACGCCCAATCCCAGATATTCCTCACAGTTCCAGTATTTCAGATTGTGACGGCACATATAGCCCGGACGGGCAAAATTGGATACCTCATACTGGGCGTATCCGTTCTGGGCGAGAAATTCCACCGCCGCCAGATACATATCCGCCTCCTCGTCCTCCGAGGGGAAAGGCAGGGTATGCCGCTGTGCGAACAGTTTTGTGCCCGGCTCCAGGATCAGATCATAGAGGGAGATGTGCTCCGGCCCCATCTTCACCACGTAGCGGAGAGTCTTCATCAGGCTTTCCTTCGTCTGGTAGGGAATGCCGAACATGAGATCCACGTTGATATTTTCAATCCGCGCACGTCGTGCGGCACGAAAGCTTTCGGCAAAATCCTGCCGCCGATGGATGCGGGAGAGCGCGGCCAATTCCTCGTTGTTGGCGCTCTGCAACCCCATACTGAGCCGGTTGACACCGGCACGGCGGAGCCGCTTCAGCATGGCGGTATTGACGGTGGCGGGATTGGCCTCCACGGTAAACTCCGCCCCTTTGGTAACGGTGAAATTCTTTCGCACCGCACGGATCAGCCGGACCAGCTGATCGGTGGGCAAAGTCGTGGGCGTGCCGCCGCCGATGAACACCGTATCCACGTAATATTCCTTTGTGCCCTGCCGGTACGACTGCATATGGGCGATCAGCGCGTTGACGTACCGCTGCACCAGCTCGTCGTTCTGGGGAACCATGGAATAAAAATCGCAGTAGGCACACTTGGATCGGCAGAAGGGGATGTGCAGATAGAGTCCCAGCCGCCGCTTGTCGTAGCGGTCGTAGGTGGGATCCTGACTGAAGGTGTCGAACAGCTTTATCCCGGACATATACAGCCTCCTTTCGGGTATGGTTTTGGTGGGGTGCTTTTCGGGCTACGCGCCCGGACCCGCCACCTCCCCAAAAAGGTGGACCAAAACTTTTATGGAAAATCTTTTAAGGTTTTTGGGGGTGCGGACCCTTTTTGCAAAAAGGGTCTGCGTACTCCTCGCGTCCCCTTAATTCTCGTCGTCCAGCTTGAGGACGGCCATGAACGCCTCCGGCGATACCTGCACGGAGCCCAGCTGGCGCATCTTCTTCTTGCCTTCCTTCTGCTTCTCGAGGAGCTTCTTCTTTCTCGTAATATCGCCGCCGTAGCACTTGGCAAGCACGTCCTTACGGAGTGCCTTTACGGTCTCACGGGCAATAATCTTGGAGCCGATGGCGGCCTGGATCGGGATCTCGAAGAGCTGGCGGGGGATATTGTCCTTCAGCTTCTCCGCGATCTTGCGGGCACGGCCGTAGGCCTTTTCCCGATGGACGATGAAGGTCAAGGCGTCCACCACCTCGCCGTTCAGCATGATATCCAATTTCACCAGATCGCTTCGCTGATAGCCTTCCAATTCGTAATCCAGGGAGGCGTATCCCTTGGTGCGGCTCTTCATGGTGTCAAAGAAATCGTAGATGATCTCGTTCAGGGGAAGTTTGTAGTGCAATTCCGCACGGCCGTCGTCGATGTACTTCATATCGATGAACGTGCCGCGGCGATCCTGGCACAGCTCCATCACGTTGCCCACAAATTCCGTGGGGGTGATGATATTGGCGGCCACGATGGGCTCGGATGCGTATTCGATCAATTCCGGCGCCGGATAGTTGGAGGGATTGTCCACCCGCACCACCTCGCCGCCGTGGAGGGTAACCTCATAGATAACGGAGGGGGCGGTGGTAATCAGATCCAGATTGAACTCCCGCTCCAGTCGCTCCTCGATGATCTCCATATGGAGCAGGCCGAGGAATCCGCAGCGGAAGCCGAATCCCAAAGCAGCCGAGGTCTCCGGCTCGAAGATCAGCGCGGCGTCGTTGAGCTGCAGTTTTTCCAAAGCGTCCTTCGTTTCGCCGTAGCGGGCGCCGTCGGCGGGATAGATACCGGCGTACACCATGGGAAGCACGCTCTTGAAGCCGGGCAGCGGCTCCTCCACACCGCCCTCGGCGGTGGTGATGGTATCACCTACACGGGTGTCGGACACGTTCTTGATGGATGCGGTGATGTAGCCAACGTCGCCGGCGGCCAGGCAGTCTGCCTTGGTCAGACCGAAGGGAGCCATATGGCCCACCTCCACCACGTCGAAGGTGGCACCGGTGCTCATCAGGCGGATCTTATCACCGGGACGGACGGTGCCGTCCATTACGCGGACGTAGACCACAACGCCCAGATAGCTGTTGTACACGGAGTCGAAGATCAGGCAGCGCAGGGGCGCATTCTCATCGCCCTGGGGCGGGGGCACGTCCCGTACGATGGCGTCCATCACGGACTGAATATTCAGACCGGTCTTGGCGGACACCTGGGGACATCCCTCGGCGGGAATGCCGATGATATCCTCGATTTCGTGAATCACCCGATCGGGCTGGGCGGACGCCAGATCCACCTTATTGATGACGGGAACGATTTCCAGATTGGCATCCACCGCCAGATAGGCGTTGCCCAGAGTCTGGGCCTGGATGCCCTGGGTAGCGTCCACCACCAAAAGCGCTCCCTCACAGGCGTTGAGGGAACGGGACACCTCGTAATTGAAGTCCACGTGACCGGGGGTGTCGATCAGATTCAGATGGTACACCTCTCCGTCGGGAGCCTTGTATTCGATACGGACGGCGCGGGCCTTGATGGTAATGCCACGCTCCTTTTCCAGATCCATATTGTCCAGCAGCTGTTCTTCCATATCCCGCTTTTCCACGGTGTTGGAAAATTCCAGAATACGGTCCGCCAAAGTGGACTTACCGTGGTCAATGTGGGCAATAATGGAAAAATTTCGTATGTGACTCAAGCGTTCGCTCGCCATGTTGTTCCAGCCTTTCGATACTTTATCATCGTATATTATAGCAGAACTTGCCCAAAATGAAAAGAGGAAATTACGGATTTGCCCCCATTCGGGGGAAAGTTTTTTCGATAGGGTATGAATTATGAAAAAAATACGGATGATGGCGGCTTCTTTCGCCGTCCTGTTGGGAATGATCGGCGCCTCGATCCCCGCAAAAGCGGCGGATTTTCTCCCGCAAACGGAATTGAACCGGGCAGAGGAGTACGCGCTGGCCCGCTTTTGCGCGGCGGAATGCGAGGGGGAGCCCTTTATCTGCCACTTGTCCGTGGCGGCGGTGATGCTGAATCGGTTAAGTGATCCCCGTTTTCCCGATACGGTGACGGGCATCCTTTCCGACGGAGGATACAAAGCCGCCCCGGTGAGGAAAACGGATCTGGCATCCGCCCGCTGGGCGGTGCGGGTGGTACAGATGGGCGTGGATCCCACGGACGGATCCCTGTGGTGGGCCCACACGGATACCGCCGAGGCGGCGGATCTGATCCCCAAGTTGACCGTAGGCAAGCGGGTTTTTGGGGTGCGAGGATGAGGGGGCGAGGGGGAAGAACGCGGACCCTTTTTGCAAAAAGGGTCCGCACCCCCAAAAATCTTTCATAGAAGGGGATTTTCATCCCCTCTTTTGTTAATTTTTTGTTGTAATCCCCGCACGCTTGTGTTATAATAAGGAATAATGGAAGTTTTTCTATACATTTCCTGCGATTTTATCGCAATCTATACACACGAGGTCAATTATGGATCTGATCAACATTCGGCAGTTATTCCGTGAAAGTGAAAAATTTGACGGTCAGGAAATCACCGTCGGCGGCTGGGTAAAGAACAACCGCGCCTCCAAGAATTTCGGCTTCCTCGTCATCAGCGACGGCACCTTCTTTGAGCCGCTGCAGATCGTGTACGGAGAAGAGCTCTCCAACTTTGCGGAGCTGTCCAAGTTGAACGTGGGCACCGCTGTGGTTGTCCGCGGTAAGATCGTTCTTACCCCCGATGCCAAGCAGAAATTGGAAATGCAGGCCATCGAGGCAACGGTAGAGGGCCCCTCTACGCCCGATTATCCCCTTCAGAAGAAGCGCCACTCCGCGGAATTCCTTCGCACCATTACCCACCTCCGCCCCAGAACCAATCTGTTCCAGGCGGTATTCCGCATCCGCTCTCTGGCGGCTCACGCCATCCACCAGTTCTTCCAGGATCGGGATTTTGTGTACGTGCACACTCCGCTGATCACCGGCAGTGACTGCGAGGGCGCCGGCGAGATGTTCCAGGTAACCACACTGGATCCCGTTAATTTGCCCAAGGGTGAGAACGGTGAGGTGGATTACGCCCAGGACTTCTTCGGCAAGAAGACCTCTCTGACCGTATCCGGCCAGCTGAACGGCGAGACCTTCGCCATGGCGTTCAAGAACATCTATACCTTCGGCCCCACCTTCCGTGCCGAGAACTCCAACACCACCCGCCACGCGGCTGAGTTCTGGATGATCGAGCCCGAGATCGCTTTCGCCGATCTTGCGGACGATATGGAACTGGCCGAGGATATGATCAAGTACATCATTTCCTACGTGCTGGCCAAGGCTCCCGAGGAGATGGCGTTCCTCAACCAGTTTGTGGACACCGGCCTGTTGGAGAGACTGAATCACGTAGTGAACAGCGACTTCGGCCGCGTTACCTACACCGAGGCCATCAAGCTGCTGGAAGAACACAACGACGAGTTCGACTATAAGGTATCCTGGGGATGTGATCTGCAGACCGAGCACGAGAGATACCTGACGGAGCAGATCTTCCGTCGTCCCGTATTCGTAACGGACTATCCGAAGGAGATCAAGGCCTTCTATATGAAATTGAATCCCGACGGAAAGACCGTGGCCGCTATGGACTGTCTGGTGCCCGGCATCGGCGAGATCATCGGCGGTTCCCAGCGTGAGGACGATTTCGATAAGCTGGCTTCCCGTATGGACGAATTGGGCCTGAACCGTGAGGACTACGGATTCTATCTGGATCTGCGCCGCTACGGCTCCGCCCGTCACGCAGGCTTCGGCTTGGGCTTTGAGAGATGCGTAATGTATTTGACCGGTGTGTCCAACATCCGCGACGTACTTCCCTTCCCGCGTACCGTCGGCACCTGCGAGCTGTAAAATTATACCTACACCGAAAGGGCGCGCCGCCGGGCATGCCCTTTCTTTTGTGAATTGTAAAGTTTTCGTCCACCTTTTTCAAAAGGTGGCGGGGCGCGGGCGCGCAGCCCGTATCCCCCCCACAAGGAGCACATAATGAAAAACATATCCCTCAAGATCACCTCGAAAATGGATGAGGATCGGGTGCCGCCCCGCTGCGGCAATCTGAAGATCTCCCAGGCCGAGGAGGACAGCATACTGAATTCCGTGGAAGACGCTCTTCCCGAGAACGACGAAGTCGAAGCGGAGGTGTTCTTCACCGAGGCGGTGATGGATATTTCCTCCACGGGAATCTTCACCATCCGCTATGAGGAAAGCGAGCTCTCCGGCATGGTGGGCACCACCACCGAGCTGATCTTCTCAAAAAATGAGCCCTCCCTCGTCACCCTTCGCCGTACCGGCACGGTGCGGTGCGCCATCGTGATGGAGGAGCACCGCCAGCACTCCGGTGTGTACCAAACACCCGTGATGCCCCTGGATCTAACGGTGACCACCCATTCTCTCACGAACACCATCACGGAGGATGGCGGTGTGCTGGACGCCTATTATTCCATCCGCTTCGGTACCGTCACCACCACCCGCACCCGACTGAAGGTGGAAGTTACGGTGCGGTAAATCGACAGCACGCAAAAACACCTCAACACCTTTTATCAAAGATTTTTGGGGGTGCGGACCCTTTTTGCAAAAAGGGTCTGCATAAATCGCGTCCCCTCAAAAGGAAAGGAGCCGCTATGACAGAAAGTGAATTTCGCGATCTTCTGAAACAGAATATATCGGGCGGATTCCTTTTTTGGGGGGATGAGGATTACCTGAAAAATCACTACCGCAAGGAGTTGTCAAAGGCTGTCCTGGCGGAGTGCCCGCCGGATCTGTACGATTTCAACCACATCCGACTCACCCTGGAGGACGGGGATTTTTCCGCCCTCACCACCGCTTTGTCCTCTCTGCCTATGTTTTCGGAGAAAAAGGTGGTGGAGATATCGCCCCCCGATATGAGCAGCTGGCGGGAATCGGAGAGAAAAGCGCTTCTGGACGCTGTATCCGGCATCGCCGATTCCCCCGACACGGTCCTGGTGCTGATTGCGGCACGGGGCACTTTGGACCCCGGCACGCGGAAAAAGCCCAATCCCTTTTTCCGCGCGCTGACGAAGATTCTCACCCCCGTGGAATTTCCCTACCAGACCGGCGTCCGTCTGCACCGCTGGGTGGAGCGCCATTTCGCCCAGGCGGAGCTGACTCTGCCCGAGGAGGCCATGGCCACCCTGCTTGCCCGTTGTCCCCAGGACATGACCGGCTTGTCCGGCGAGATCGAGAAGCTGATCGCCTACTGTCTCGGAAACGGTATCCAAGTGATCACGCCGGAGACCGTTATCCACGTCACCGCACCCGCTCTGCGGGAGGATGCGTTTGCCCTCGCCAACGCCGTTCTGGCCGGCGATCGCACCGCGGCTCTTTCTGCACTGGACGTGTGCCGCAAGCAAAAGGAGGAGCCCATCGTGGTTCTTGCGTCCCTTGCCCGGGTGATGAGCGATCTGCTCACCGTATCGGTGATGGTGGACGGCGGCGCCGACAAGGCGGAGATCGCACGCTCCCTGAAAATGCACGAATACAAGGCATCCCTCTACATCAAGAGCGCCAAGGGATTCGGCACGCCCCGGCTGGCCGCTTCTCTGAAGCGGTGCCGCGATGCGGATCGAATGATGAAATCCTCCTACGGCGGGGGATATCTGCCGCTGGAGCGGCTGATCTGCACCATGCCTCAGGGCGGCAAGAGTGCCCCCAAGGGAGGCCGATACGTATGAGCAAAGATAAACTGCATATTCCCTATCCCGTCATCGTGGAGGGCAAGTACGACAAGATCCGTCTGTCGAACGTGATCGACGGCGTGATCCTCACCACGGCGGGATTCGGCGTGTTCAATCATAAAGAAAAGCTGGCACTGATACGGAAGCTCTCCGAGCCCGGCGGCGTGATCGTCCTGACGGACAGCGACGGTGCCGGCAAGGTGATCCGCTCCCACATCACCTCCGCCCTCCCGAAGGAGAAGGTGCATCATTTGTACATTCCCCAGATCAAGGGAAAAGAAAAGCGGAAATCCGCTCCCTCCAAGGAGGGCACGCTCGGCGTGGAGGGTATGAGCGACTCCCTTCTGCGGGATCTGTTTGCTCCCTTCGCGGCTGATTCCCCCGTACCGATTCGCCGCGGCGGCATCACCAAAGCGGATCTTTACGCCCTCTCTCTGACGGGCGTAGACGGTGCCACGGAAAACCGAAACCGGATCGCCGTCCTTCTGGGACTGCCGAAGGATATGACCCCCGGCGCCTTTTTGGACGCGATCAATATTTTATACGACAAAGATTCCTTCACCGAGCTGGTGGAGGGCCATCGCACACAGGAGGAGCCCCAGTGAAAGCCTTACTTGAAAAATACCGGGAGATCCTTCTGTATCTGATCTTCGGTGTCTTGACCACAGCGGTATCCTTCGCCGTATATTTCCTGCTGTTTAACGGAGGCGTGGCCCTCCTTGGCGAAGCCTATGCGTGGCACGTCCGGGTGGCCGCCCAGATTCTGCAGTGGGTGGCCGGCGTGCTGTTTGCCTTCTTCACCAATAAAAAATACGTGTTCGGCGACCGTAACACGGAAGCCCGCCATATGTGGCGAAAGCTCTGGGAGTTTTCCCTTTCCCGTGTGGCCACGCTGCTTTTGGACACCGTCCTCACCTTCGGTGTGGTGGCACTGCTGGGCTATCTCTCCTACGAAGCCGTCCCGCTGCCTGTTGTAAATATCCCCCTCAGCGCGGATCTGATCGCCAAGTGCGTAGCCGCCCTGTTCGTCATCGTGGGAAATTACCTGATCAGCAAGCTGCTTGTGTTCAGGAAAACCCACTGAAATCCTCATTCGGAGTAACACATATGTACGATATTATTGTCATCGGCGCGGGCCACGCGGGCTGCGAAGCCGCCCTGGCCGCTGCCCGTATGGGATGCAAAACCGCTCTGTTTACTTTGTCCCTGGATGCGGTGGCCAATCTGCCCTGCAATCCCTCCGTGGGCGGCACCGCCAAGGGACATCTGGTCTATGAGATCGACGCCCTGGGCGGCGAGATGGGCTTTGCGGCCGACGCGGCCACCATCCAATCCCGCACTCTGAATACGGGCAAGGGTGCGGCCGTCCGCTCCAAGCGGGTACAGGCAGACCGAAATCTGTACACCACCCATATGAAGCGGGTGCTGGAGGATCAGCCCAATCTCTATCTGATCCAGGCGGAAGTCACCGATATTCTCACCGAAGAATTGCCCGACGGACGACGGATCGTCCGCGGCGTTATGGCCTGCCCCGGCGGCGAGTTTTCAGCCCGGGCGGTGATCATCTCCACCGGTACGTATCTGGCGGGACACACCCACGTGGGCACGGTGCAAAGAGAATCCGGCCCCGACAATTCTTTGCCGGCGGCCTTTCTGTCCGCGTCTCTCCGGGCGGCAGGATTGCCCCTACAGCGGTTCAAGACGGGCACACCGCCCCGCATTCACCGCCGCTCCATCGATTTTGACGAGTTGGAGATCCATCCCGGCGACGACTACATCGTCCCCTTCTCCCGCCGCACCGACGAGGCGGCACTCAATCGGATCACCCAGATCCCCTGCCACATTACCTACACCAACGAGGAAACCCACCGGATCATTCACGAAAATATCCATCTGTCCCCCATGTATTCGGGGCAGATCCACGGCACGGGCCCCCGTTATTGCCCCTCCATCGAGGATAAGATCGTCCGCTTCGCCGAAAAGCCCCGTCATCAGCTCTTCGTGGAGCCTATGGGACTTTCCACGGACGAGATCTATCTGCAGGGATTTTCCTCCTCCTTGCCGGCGGAGGTACAGTACCGTATGCTTCGATCCCTGAAGGGATTCCATCACGCGGAGATCATGCGCTATGCCTACGCCATCGAGTACGACTGCATCGATCCCACCGCACTTCTTCCCACCCTGGAAACGAAAGCGGTGGAGAATCTGTACGGCGCAGGCCAGTTCAACGGCACCTCCGGCTACGAGGAGGCCGCCGCCCAGGGACTGATCGCCGCTATCAACGCCTGCGGCAAGCTGCAGGGACGACAGCCCCTGATCCTCTCCCGATCTTCCTCCTACATCGGCGTGCTGATTGACGATCTGGTGACCAAGGGCACCGCCGAGCCCTACCGTATGATGACCTCCCGCTCCGAATTCCGCCTGCTGCTCCGACAGGATAACGCGGAGGAGCGGCTGATCGAGCACGGACGGGAATGCGGGCTGATCAGCGAGGATCGGTACAGAGAATTTCTCACCCACCGGCAAACCGTGGAAACGGAAAAATCCCGCCTGGCAAGAACACACGTTCGCCCCATCCCCGCAGTAAACGATATTCTCACGGGAGCGGGCTCCACGCCCTTGTCCACCGGGGCATCCATGGCGGATCTTTTGCGCCGTCCCCAGATCACCTACGACATTCTCACCCCTCTGGATCCCGACCGGCCGGATCTGCACCGCCGGGAGAGTGATGCGGTGGAGACGGAAATCAAATACGAAGGCTACGTCCGCCGACAGGAGGATGCGGCCCGCCGTATGCGGAAGATGGACGACGTGCCGCTGTCCCCCGATCTGGATTATTCCGCCATTGCGGGACTCCGCACCGAGGCCGCCCAAAAGCTCTCGGCCGTACGTCCTTTGAATATCGGACAGGCACAGCGTATCTCCGGCGTAAACCCCGCCGATATCACGGTTCTGATGATCTATTTGGGACAGAAGAAATAAGTTATGACCGCCGGTGGCGAGTTGACAAGTGGGCGATCATTTCCTGTACGATCTGTGTGGGAAAGTTAAAATTTGTCCGGATAATTTTCAACTAACAAAAGGAATCAGTATGGAACACCTTTCTATATACGACGAGATCCTCCGCCGCTATGCGGAGTGCGAATCCGTACCTGCGGCCTATCGCACCGAGGAAATCGGCCGCCGCATGGCCGTCATCGCCGAGCAGCTTCTCATCGACAACGCCAAATTCAATCTGACCGCCATCACCGACGAGGCGGAGATCTTCCACAAGCACATTCTGGATTCCGTTCTGTGCGCCGCCGCCCTTGGCGCGGTGGAGGACGGATCTCTGCTCGACGTGGGCAGCGGAGCGGGATTTCCCTCCCTTCCCATTGCGGCGGCACGGCCCGATCTGCGCGTTACCGCCATGGACGCCACAGCGAAAAAATGCATGCACATGAACGATACCGCCGCCGCCGGGGAAATTTCCAATTTCCTGGCCGTGTCCGGACGGGCCGAGGATTTCTCAAAAACCGCCCTCTATCGGGAAAGTTTTGACTTTGTCACCGCCCGCGCGGTGGCAAGACTGCCCATTCTTTTGGAATTGTGCCTGCCTTTTGTACGGGTTGGCGGCTGCTTTATCGCCATGAAGGGCAAATCCGCCCCCGAGGAATTGGCAGATTCCAGGAAATGTTTACAGAAACTGGGAGGAAAAGTGGAAAACTCTCAGGAGTATTTCGTGCCCGGTGATGAAAATCCCCGCTATCTGCTCACGATCCGCAAAATTTCCCCCACACCTGCCGCGTATCCGCGGCAATATGCACAGATTGCAAAAAAGCCCCTCTGATAGTCCTTACCTGTCATTGCCGAACCCACGGCGACGGAATAAAATGATTTCGGCCCGCGCAAAGCGAAACATTTTCCCATTCTCCCTGTGCTACAATATTTCCGCTGACAATTCCCCGAGGAAATGCAGAAGGAAAATTGTAAAGGAGATAGGAAAATGTTTTTTTATTCCACGGAAAATACGCAGAATGAATCTTCACTGGGTCTGCCCCGATACGCTTCGACAAAAACCGACAAAATGATCCGTTTCGGGCGCCAGCAGAGGGGGATTCCCGAGGGCGCCGCCATCAAACTGCTGCCCTTGGCAGATATTTCTCCCAATCCCAGCCAGCCCCGACGATTCTTTGAGGCAGAAGCCATCGCTTCCCTGGCGGACAGCATCCGCCAGTACGGAATCATCCAGCCCTTGACGGTGCGGCATTTGATCCACGGAGACAAATACGAGCTGATCGCCGGAGAACGGCGGCTCCGCGCTGCGGCGCTGATCGGCATGGAGACTGTTCCCTGCGTGATTCTGGAAACGGACGAGACGGAATCCGCCGCATTGGCCATTATTGAGAATCTGCAGCGGGAAAACCTGAACATATTCGAGCAGGCGGAGGCCATATCCTCCCTGATCCGCATGTACGAGCTGACACAGGAGGATATCGCGCGGAAATTGTCCGTCAGCCAATCCTTTGTGGCCAATAAACTGCGGCTATTGCGGTATTCGCCCGAGGAGAGGACGCTGATTCTGTCCTCCGCTTTGACGGAGCGGCACGCACGTGCCCTTCTGCGCCTTTCCGGTGAGGACAGGCATGCCGCCCTGCGGCAGGTGATTGAGAATCACTGGAACGTGGCGGAAACGGAGGAATACGTGGAAGACGTGCTGCACCCCAAGGAGGAAAAGGCGCAAAAGGATCCGGAAATGCCCAAGATGCGGCAAAAATGGGTGGTGCGTGACGTGCGGCTGTTCGTTAACTCCATCCACCACGCGGTGGACGTGATGCGGCAGGCCGGAATCCATGCGGTAACCTCCCGCACAGACACGGAGGAGGAATTGGAGATTCGGATACGGATCCCGAAAAAATCGAATGTTTCACGTGAAACAATGACGGTCGGCGCGAAATAATGTAAAAAGATTGTTTCACGTGAAACAATCCGTTGAAATCGCACCAAAAGCATATAGCACACCTATATATGCTTGCCGCTTTTTCTTTGGAACCGCAAGCGCAAAGAAAAAGCTAACAAAAAGAAACGCGGTCGCTTGGGCTACGCGCCCAAACCGCGCCACCTCCCCAAAAAGGTGGACGAAAACCTACAGAAAACTGTAAAATCGCATTATTTACATTCTCGCCTTGATTTCCCGGCACAAAAATGCTATACTATATCCATAAAACCATAGGGGGAAATCATGACACATACGGTTGTAATTGCGTTTGCAAATCAGAAAGGCGGCGTAGGAAAGACCACCTCCGCTGTGAACGTGGCGGCATCGGTGGCACAATTGGGCAAAAAAGTTCTGCTTATCGACGCCGATCCCCAGGGAAATGCCTCCAGCGGTGTGGGAATCTCCCGAAAAGGCCTGAAAAAATCTCTGTACGGGGTTTTGAACGGCGATTATCCCGCGGCGGACGCCGTTGTGGAAACAGAATACAAAAATCTCTCCGTATTGCCCACCACCATCGATCTGGCAGGCGCGGAGTTCGATCTGATCACCCGGGAACGGCATTTTGCCGCAATGAAAGACGCAATTGAGCCTTTGAAGGGCGTGTACGACGTGATTTTCATCGACTGTCCCCCCTCCCTCGGCATGCTGACGGTGAACGCACTGTCCGCCTCGGACGGCATCGTGATCCCCATGCAGTGCGAATATTACTCCCTGGAGGGACTTTCCCAGCTGATGATGACGGTACGGCGGGTGAAAAACCAGTTCAATCCCGCCTTGGGCATTTTGGGTATTCTGATCACCATGTACGACGGACGGCTGAATCTCAGCGCGCAGGTGCTCACCGAACTGAAGAAATACTACGCCGACAAGCTGTTCCGCACCATGATTCCGCGGAACGTAAAGCTGTCCGAGGCTCCCAGCTTCGGCGCGCCGGTGTATTATCACGATAAGTACTCCCGGGGCAGTCTGGCCTACATTGACGTGGCAAAAGAGCTTCTGGACCGCATCTTCTGACGAGAAAGGATATAGTATGGCAAAAAAAATGAGTTTGGGCCGAGGACTGGACAGTATTTTCGGCGATAATGAGATAGAAACCAAGGATTCCCAGGTACAAAAGGTACGGATCGGCATGATCGAGCCCAAGGCGGATCAGCCCCGACAGCATTTCGATAACGAGGCACTCTCCCAGTTGGCGGATTCCATCGCCATCCACGGCGTGCTCCAGCCCATTCTGGTGCGTCCGTCCTCCCGCGCGGGATTTTATCAGATCATCGCCGGTGAGCGCCGTTGGCGCGCTTCCAAGCTGGCGGGACTTTCCGAGGTGCCCGTGATCGTGGTGGATGCGGATGAACTGCAGACCGCCCAGTTCGCGCTGATCGAGAATCTGCAGAGAGAAGATCTGGACGCATGGGAAGAAGGCGCGGCCTACAGCCGCCTGATGCGGGATTTCGGCCTGACGCAGGAGGAAGTATCCGTGAAGTTGGGCAAGAGCCGCAGTGCGGTAGCCAATTCTCTCCGTCTGCTGGATCTGCCGGAGGAAGTGGTGGAA
The DNA here is from genome assembly GCA_045123975.1 of Eubacteriales bacterium. GTDB lineage: Bacteria > Bacillota > Clostridia > Oscillospirales > CAG-272 > SIG701. Next base: position 23,939 of record JBGVKV010000071.1, read on the forward strand.
CTGCTTCGCTCCAAGCAGCTGAGTGCCGGTCACTGCCGCGCTCTGTTGGGACTCAGGGATAAAGAACAGATGTTCGCACTGGCCAATCGGGCGGTGCTGCGGAATCTCTCCGTGAGAGAGGTGGAGGCTGCCGTCAAGGCCGCCAACCGGACCGCCACCGTGCTGCACACCCCGCCGGAGATCGACTCGGGCGTACACGTAGACTATCTGGCAGAGCTGGAAAAGCGGGCTACGTCCATGATCGGCCGCCGGGTAGCTATCCAGTCCGGCAAACGGAAGAAGATCCTGACGGTGGAATACCAGACCAACGAGGATCTGGAGGAGCTTCTCGTGAAGCTCTGCGGTAACGAGATCATCGAGCAGTAAAGGACAGAATATGAGCGGATTATATATCTTAACGTCGGATCTGATGTACGAATTGGGGGAGTTGAACCCCCTTATGTCCCTGGAGGTGATCGTATGGTGCCTGTGCGGCGGCTTGATTCTGGGCGCGCTGGGCTCCTATTTCACCCGCCGGGATGCGTCCATCCTCATCCATAAGCTGATCGAGGGAGAATATTTCACTCCCGATCGTGCCATCACCCTGGAGGAGTTGGGACTGGCCGCCAATCTGCCCCTGCGGCTGTCTCTGCGGACGGGAAAGCCCCTCCGCCGGCTCCTCACTTGCGTGAATGAGGAAGAATTTCCAAAGAAAAAATGCTCCTTTTCCCGCCGCTTCTTCACGGGCGAGGGGGAGATTGTACAAACCGATTTCAAAACCGCCCGTTTTTATCTCCCCGAGGAGATGAAATACCGGGCCGAGACCCGCTACAACGTGAAAAACGTGACCCCGCTGGATCTGCTTCTGTCCGTGATCATCCTGATCGCGGCCGGCTTTGTGGCTATCTACGCGGCTCCCAAGCTGGTGGAGTTCCTCGGCGGATTTCTTTCATCCTTTTCATCCTAAAGGAGGATAGTTATGAACAGAACGTATAGAAAGCATCGCAGCACCGCGTCCATTCTCCTCACCATCACCGCCATCGCTTTGGCGGTACTGATCGCGGCGGCCGCCTTCATCTATTTTGCGGGCATCCGCTATATCCGCTACAACTATGAGGACGGATACGTAAAATATTTCGGTCGGGTGGATGACAACGGCGATCCCCTCTCCGGTGCGCTGGTATACGAATCCGGCGTGCGGGCCAAGGTGAATCTGGAAAAGACGGAGATCTCCTACTCCAACGGCGATCTGTACGAGGGTCCCCTGAAGAATCTGCGCCGTCACGGCTATGGCCGTCTGATCTACAAAAACGGCGACGTATACGAGGGCGAATTTGCGGAGGATAAAATTTCCGGCACGGGCAAATACTCCTTCGTCAGCGGCGACGTGTACGAAGGCCAGTTCAAAAACGGACTGATGGACGGCACGGGCACTTATACCTGGCAGAACGGAAGCGTCTACACCGGCGGATTCCGTGAGGGAAAGAAGGACGGCGAAGGCACTTTCGTGTGGAACTACGGCGATCGGTACGAGGGAAGCTACCGTATGGATCAGAAATCCGGTTACGGCGTGTACACCTGGAAAAACGGCGACACCTACGCGGGTGAGTACGCGGAGGATGTCCGCAGCGGTCAGGGTGTGTACACCTGGGCCAACGGGGAAAAGTACGAGGGCTCCTTCAAGAACAACGTCATGTGGGGTGAGGGCACCTATACATGGCCCTCCGGCCGTGTGTACACGGGATATTTTGAAAACGGCGTCATCGTCCGCGTTGTGGGCGAGGAAGATACCGAATAAACAAAGAAAAACACCGCAGGAATGGCGGGTTCTCATAAGGAAGTTTGATATTGTTTTGTAGGGGCGTTCATCGAACGCCCGCGGGCGACCAATGGTCGCCCCTACGGATAAACAAATCTGATCCGCAGAAAACAAAGATTAACCCCGACAGATTTTTGAATGTCTGTCGGGGTTAAGTATTAATTCAATGAAATGCCCTCTGCATTGATTCGAATTGAGTAAAACAAATTAAAAACTTCCTCTTTAGGATTTAACGTGCGATACATATTTATCAATCTTCTTTTTCCAACTCTTCGATCAAGTATGGCGAAAATACGAACAATCATGTTTTCACTGTTCATACTTTCCTCAATGCTTTGATTGTCAAATTCTTCAAAAGCTTGATAGAAGGTATGCGGACTGAATATGCCTAATTTTAGTGCTGTATCGTCCATATATGCGTAATTTTCTGTCATTCGCTTTTCGTATGTTTCATTATGTGGAAATAAGTGAGCTTTGCTCCAGTTGTTCCAGTAGCAACCGCTGATCAATTCTTTGCCATCTAACCGTATGGATGCTCTGCCGTGATGGTCAGGACTTTTGCTGTAAGAAGTGCAATAATACTGAATATGTCCTCGTAATGATTCTGCAAGATACTCGTTTTCAAGTTTATGCCTAATACCGCTCCAAGTTGACATAGTCATCCTCCTGTTCTATTTATCGCCAGTTTCGCCTTTGTATTACAAAGGTACAGGGCTAAGCCCATACCCCTATTGTTGAGCGCATCCAAAGGCTCCCTTGTGTAAAGGGAGCTGTCACCGCAGGTGACTGAGGGATTGTGTTTCGTTGCTCTTTGTTTTTACAATCCCTCCGCCTCACATTCGTTCGGCACCTCCCTTTACACAAGGGAGGTTTTTTCGTTAGTCCCATTATAACATAAATCGGCAGAGAAAAAAATATCTCTGCCGAAATCTGTTTGTAGGGGCGACCATTGGTCGCCCGTTTTGGTTTTGCGGTTATTTGCGGGCGATCAATGATCGCCCCTACGATAACATCCTTATGAGAACGAGCCTAATCCTGCGGTGTTTTGTTGTGTGGCGGCTCATTCTTCGCTGTACAACTCGTCGTATTGCCAGCGAACAGGATTTTCACAGATATATCTTACGTGTTTTTCGTAATCCTCCCGATCACGGATAACGTGATCGTAAAAGGATTTTTGCCAAATGGATTTGCCAATTTGCTTTGAAACGTATCCTTTCAGTTGTTGTACAACCCGTGACACGGTAGGGGCGACCATTGGTCGCCCGTCCTCATCGGCACAAACTCTCAACAACAGGTGTATGTGATTGGGCATAATCACATACCAATCCGCCATGAATGCAGGGTATGTAGATGAAATGTTTTGGATTGCCTTGCTTACGATTTCACCGCCAGAGGATAATTCTATATTTTCCGGGCGATCAATGATCGCCCCTACATTTTCCCAAAAATAATTTCGCCTGTCCTCGGTACATATTGTAATAAAATACGCTCCACAGGAGGAGTAATCATACGTATCTAAACGATTCTTTTTTCTTTTTGGAAATTCGTTTTCCTTTTTCACTGCGTACCTCTTATTACAAAATCGGCAGGGGATTTCTCCCCTGCCGGAATGTGTGTATTTTATCTCTTCTTCGTAGCGATCTCCATAAGGGCCTTGGCCATGAAGTCTTCCACCTTCATGACACCGCCGTCTTCCTCTTTACGGGCACGGACAGCCACGGTGCCGTCGGTCTTTTCCTTCTCACCCACTACCAGCATGTAGGGGATCTTGTCCAGCTGTGCCTCGCGGATGCGGTACTTCAGAGTCTCGTTGCGATCATCCAGCTTGGCGCGGATGCCGGCAGCCTTCAGCTTCTCGGTAACCTCTGCGGCGTAGGGCGCGAAATCCTCGGCCAGCGGGATTACCACGGCCTGGGTATCGGCCAGCCACAAGGGGAACGCACCGGCATACTTCTCGGTCAGCAGCGCCAGCGTACGCTCGTAGCAGCCCAGGGAGGTGCGGTGAATGATATAAGGCAGCTTCTGCTGATTGTCCCGGTCGGTGTAGTACATACCGAACTTGGCGGCCAGAAGCATATCGATCTGGATGGTAACGATGGTGTCTTCCTTACCGAATACGTTCTTGCACTGGATATCCAGCTTGGGACCGTAGAAGGCGGCCTCGTCGATACCGATCTTGTACTCCAGACCCAGATTGTCCAGAATCTTCTTCATGACGCTCTGCGCCTCTTCCCACTGCTCGGCGGTACCCTCGTACTTATCGGTACGCTTGGGATCCCACTGGGAGAAGCGGAAGGTGCAGTCCTCCAAGAGGCCCACGGTATCCAGAACGTGCTTGGCCAGCTCCAGGCATCCACGGAATTCTTCCTCCAGCTGATCGGGGCGGAGCACCAGATGACCTTCGGAGATGGTGAACTGTCTTACACGGATCAGACCGTGCATCTCACCGGAATCCTCGTTGCGGAACAGAGTAGAAGTCTCACCCAAACGCATGGGCAATTCACGGTAGGAGCGTTTCTTATTCAGATATACCTGATACTGGAAGGGGCAGGTCATGGGACGGAGGGCGAAGCACTCTTTCGTCTCATCGTGGGGATCGCCCAGGATGAACATGCCGTCCAGATAGTGATCCCAGTGACCGGAAATCTTGTACAGCTCACGCTTCGCCATCAGCGGCGTCTTGGTGAGCAGATAGCCCCGCTTTTCTTCCTCGTCCTCGATCCACCGCTGCAAACGCTGGATCAGGCGGGCACCCTTGGGCAAAAGGATGGGCAGACCCTGGCCGATCTCGTCCACGGTGGTGAACAATTCCAGCTCACGGCCGATCTTGTTGTGGTCGCGCTTGCGGGCCTCCTCGCGGGCGGCCAAAAAGTCGTTCATCTCCGTCTTGGAGGGGAACGCGGTGCCGTATACTCTCTGCAGCATCTTGTTGTCGGACTTGCCTTCCCAGTACGCGCCGGTGCAGGAGGTCAGCTTCAGTGCCTTTACGGCGCCGGTGGCAAACAGATGGGGGCCGGCACACAGGTCCACGAAATCACCCATCTTATAGAAGGAGATCTCCTCGCCCTCGGGAACGCGGTCGATGAGGAGCACCTTATAGGGCTCGCCCTTCTCCTCCATCAGCTTCTTTGCTTCGTCGCGGGGAAGGGTGAACCGCTCCAGCTTCTGATTTTCCTTGACGATCTTCTTCATCTCCGCCTCGATCTGGTCGAGGATCTCGGGGGTGAAGGACACCTCGGAATCGAAATCGTAGTAGAATCCGTCGTCAATGGCGGGACCGATGGTCAACTTGGCCTCGGGGTACAGTCTCTTTACAGCCTCGGCCAGAATGTGGGAGGCGGTGTGACGGAAGGTGCGGCGGGCACCGTCGTCATCGGGATCGGCGAAGGTGAGCAGCTTTACGTCGCAGTCGGCCTGGGGCACGTAGGTCATGTCCACCAGCTCGCCGTTCACACGGGCGCAGAGGATCTCACGGGAGATAATGCCGGCGCCGGCAGCGGCGTCGTATACGGATACGGGGGATTCGGCGACAAATTCTTCGCCGGTGGAGAAACGGTAGATCATAAAAACCTCCATAAAAAGATAAAGAGTGGATTGCCGCGGCCGGAAAACAAAAAATCCCGACACGCAGCGGATAACTGCGTTCGGGGTGCGGCGTACCGCACGGTTCCACCCGAGCTTTTCACTCATTGGTATTCACTTATTCCGTAAACATACGGCACGGGCGGTACCCGGGCGACTCCTCCTCTGTGCTTCCACCACGCCCATCGGCGGCACAGTTCTCTTGCGGCGATTTTCGCACGGACATATTCCGTTACAGTAAGTATAAACCCAAACGGGGTTTTTGTCAAGGGGGAAATTGATGGGGGTGTATTCGGCGGCCTATTCCATCTCCCCTCAATTTATGCATACCTGATAAAATTTTCGTGCGCCGGTATCCCCCTTTTCCCGTCATCCCCCGTCGGGTATCGCACGGGAAACGCCTCCGCCCATACAATCTCACGCCGTCCCGTCATCCCCGGTCATTCCCCGCCAAAATACTGCCCCCATCCTTTTCGTTTTTTTGCGTTTCCGGCGGTGTACAATGATGCCACAAACAAAACACAGGAAGGCATCACAATGAACTCCGAAAACAGAAACAAAAGAATCTCCCTCCCCGCCCGCATCCGCTCGGCGGCTTTGGCACAGGACGTGCCCTACGCCCGATTTCTCCGACTGATCGCCGTGTTTCTGACGGCGGCGGTGGTCGCGGGAGCGTCCCTGTTCGGCATCGCCCGTCCCTTCGGTTTATCCTTTATCGCCGCCGCGGGCGGGATCGGAATGAGCATCGCCGCCGCCCTGGGCTGTGTGATCGGCTCCGTTGGCCGGGGGGATTTTCTCTCCGTGACCGTCTCGTCCGTGCTTCTCCTACTGGCACGGATTTTCCTCGGGGCCCTGATCGCCCCCGCCGATCCTCCCGATAAGAATCCTTTCCATAACGCCAAAAAGGATCCTCCCCCGGGAGAAATCGTGAGACGGACTCGCTCTCCCACGGAATCGCTCCCGCCGATGCCGCCGGGGATCCTCCAAAAAATCCGCTGCGGCGGTGCCACGGAGAGCATCTGGCTTCGGGCGGCCTTCTCCGCCACCGCCGCCATGATCGCCGGAGCCATCCGCATGGTGGGCGGCAATGCCTACTCCACGGGGGAACTTCTGTCCGTATTTTTCCTCGCTTTGGCAGTGCCCCTGATCACCTTGTCCTTCTGCACCCTGACAGAGCGGCAATTGCGGGTCACCTCCGCACGGGATGCGGGTGTGCTCACCCTTCTCTTTGCTCTCACCCGTGCCATGCGGGACGTGCGTGGCCTTCCCTTCAACGCCGGGGTGATCTGCGCCTTCGGCTTGTCCCTGATCGCCGCCAGAGGCCTGGGGGATAAGGCCCATCTTCACACCGATTCCCGTCGGATCACCTACGCCGCCGTGTGCGGTCTGGTCTGCGGCCTTGCCATCGATCCGGGCGGAGCCCCCATGTACGCCGCCGCCGCCCTCATCGCTGCCGTCATTTTCCCCTTATCGGCGGCGGGTGCCGTATGCGGCGGCTGGATGACCGCCATCGCCATCTCCTTTGCGGGAGGAGGGCTGGCCTCTTTCGCATCCGTTATGCCCGAATTGACGGTGACGGGAGCGGCCATGATTCCCCTTATCCATTTTCGGGTGATACCCGACGCACTGCCTCTGCCCCGGCCCGTGATCACCCCGTCCAAATCCAAGGCGGAGGCAGTGGAGCAGGCAGTGATGGCCTCCGCCCGGGCGGATGCGGGAATGAGCCGCATGAACAACCTATCCGACGCGCTTTATAAGATTTCCGGAATCTTTGCGGCCGTGTCGGCGAAGATGCGGCGTCCTGCCCTGCCGGATCTGAAGCAGTTGTGCGAAACGGCGCTGGACCGACAGTGCGAGGGATGCGGAAACTACGCCCTTTGCCGGGAGAGAGAATACGCCGCTACCACGGATACTTTGTGCCGTATGACGGCGGAATTACATAAGAACGGCCGGGTATCGGCTTCGGTGATCCCGCCCCACCTGGCATCCCGATGCCATAAAATGAACGATATCCTGGACGAGGTGAACGAGGGATGCGCGAAATACGCCCGCGTGGCTGTCACAGCCGATAAGAGCGATGTGTTCGCCGATGATTTTAAGGCGTTTTCCTCCCTCATCTCCCAGATCGCCCGGGATACGGAAAGCGAATTCACCCTGAACGAGGAGTTGTCCCGCAAGCTGCAGCGCTCGCTGAAGTATATGGATTTTTACGCGGGGAACGTCACCGTGTACGGGGATCGCCGCAAGCGGATCATGGCACGGGATCTGGATATGACGAGAGTCCGTATGGGATCGGAGGACATCCGACGCGCCTTTGAGAAGATGACGGGGGACCATTTTTCCCCGCCGGAGTACCGCCTGGACGGAGAGACGGTATCAATGATCATGGAAAGTGCCCCCTGTATCACGGCGGAGTCGGGGGAAGCTACCCGCGCGGCGGGGGACACGGGGAAAAAGGATCATTTTCCCCCCAACGGGGACGCCATCACCCGATTCGAGTGCACGGACGGTCGGTATTACGTCCTCATCTGCGACGGAATGGGCACGGGCGGGGAGGCATCCCTCACCTCACGGATCTGTTCTTCCTTTTTGGAGGAGATTTTGCAGGCAGGAGCGGATATGACGGTGGCGCTGACGATGCTGAACAATTATATGCGCTCCCGCTCTATGGAATGCTCCGCCGGCATCGATCTGATGGAGATCGATCGGTACACGGGGGAGGCCCGGTTTGTGAAGAGCGGCGCGGCGCCCTCCTTCGTGATCCGGGAGGGGCGGCTGTTCCGCCTTTGCTCCAAGACGGTACCCATCGGGATTCTCAGAGCACTGGATGCGGAGATGATCCGCTTCACCTTGGAAAAAGGGGACATCATCGTGATGCTGTCCGACGGGGTAACGGAGAATTTCGAGGATTCGGCGTGGCTGTGCGATATGCTGTCCACCCGTTCGGTGACGGACGCGTCCCCAACGGAGATAGCCCAGCGGATCGTGGCAGCGGCACGTGTGGGCGTGGATCCCGCACGGCGGGACGACGTAAGCGCCGCCGTGATGAAGATCGCGTAAAGGAGGGGAAAATTATCGGAATAACGAAAAAGGGATCGGGGCGACGGCCACGATCCTTTTTGTTTTGATTTTTATTTTGTTGTATGGCGGGGGCTTGCTCCCGCCGCAACGTGAGGTTTTTGATTTACTTAGCGGACGACCGCGCGAGTTCGCGAAACGAACTCGAGTCGCCCCTACCGGGAATGCGACTTCGGCGCATCGAGTTGGTGAACCAACTCGGAACGTCGCCCATAGCCTTCCCCAGCGGGGGAAGGTGGTATCCGCAAGGATACCGGATGAGGTGTTTCGTGCGGCTTTGGATTCCAAAAAACGGGAGGAGCAAGCCCCTCCCCTACCGAGAAATGTGGAGGTCTATGTTATCTTGTAGGGGGCGGGACTTGGCAAAGCCAATGTCCACCTACCGCTCCCAACACCAATTCCAGGGCGTAGGCTGCGGCCATGCCGCAGATCTCCTCCCTCTCGGCTGTGGGATCAAACTGCATCCGCACGGAGGTCACTTCCCCCGAATTCCGCAAAGCAAGGCCGAAGCACACCGTGCCCACAGGGCACTCGGCACTGCCGCCGCCGGGGCCGGCCACGCCTGTTGCGGACACAGCCACGTCTGCTTCGGTGATGCGAAGGACACCGGACGCCATCTCCCGGGCGGTCTGCTCGGACACGGCACCGTACTTTTCCAACGTGTCCGCCTTTACGCCCAAGGCAGACTGCTTCGTTTCGCAGGAATAGGACACCATGGATCCGCTGAACACGTCCGACGCGCCGGGCACGGCGGTGATCCGCTGGGCGATGCGGCCGCCGGTGCAGCTTTCCGCCGCGGCCATTCTCCATCCCCTTTTCCGCAGTGCGTCAATGAGTTCCTGTGCCATGTTCTTTTCGTCCATAACGGTACCTCCCGCGATCTTGATCTTTATGATGAAATTCTATCACCGGGGCGTGGTTTTGTCAAGGGATTTCCCTTGCGCGGGTGTGCCTTATGGGGTATAATAGAGGGAGGTACGAGAACAGACTTTTTTGTAACTCCAATTTTCGCACAATATGGTAGGGGAGGGGCTTGCTCCTCCCGCTATTATGGATTACTGAAATTTCGCACCGGAAGTCTATACCCACGCTGTATCTTCCGCCGTTCCGTTTGTATGAACCATTTACCTCGGGAGGAGCAAGCCCCTCCCCTACCGGTTACACCTTGATTCATCGTTTTTCTCTTTATCGGCAATACAAGGTCCAATTAGAACTTTTATAAAAAGGGTCCGCACCCCCAAAAACCATCCGCCAACCAAGGAGATTCTATGTCCGCATTTGTACTAAAACTGCTGGCGGCAGCCTGCATGCTCATCGACCACGCGGGACTTCTGTTGTTTCCCTCCCAGATCTGGATGCGTGCCGTGGGCCGGCTGGCCTTCCCCATCTTTGCCTATTTCATCGGCGAGGGATTTTATTACACAAAAAACCGCCTGAAATATTTTCTGCGCATCTTTCTTTTGGGCATTGCCTGCCAGATCCCCTACGCGGTGGTTGGCTATCCCCTTGAATTGGGGATCCTCATCACCTTCTCGATCTCCCTTTGCCTGATGGCGCTGCTTACTCGGGCACAAACGGGATTCCGCGAGAAAAACGAGGGCGCCGTCTGGCTCATCGCCTTCACCATGGCGGTGGTGTGTGCCGGATTTTTGTGCTATCACGTGAGTGTGGATTACGGATTCTTCGGCATTCTTCTGCCCGTGTGGATGTGCCCCTTTGAGAAAAAATCCCATCGGCTGGCCGCCTTCTCGGCGGGACTCATCGCCCTGTGCGCCTATTATGCCTATCCCTCCCTGTGGGATCTGCAGAATCTGTGCCTGCTGTCCATCCCCCTTCTGCTCCTCTATAACGGCAAGCCGGGCAAATACCGCCTGAAGCAGTTTTTCTATATCTTCTATCCCGCCCATCTGGCGGTGTTGTGGGGCATCGATTGGCTGACAGCCCGCTTCTTTTAAGGGAAATTTTTCGCCAAATTCTTTACATCCCCCACGCGGGGTGATATAATATTGATAATCATATATTATCTTCATTTGGAAAGGATACATATCATGGCAAATAAAGTTTTGGTAGAAACCTCCGCCCGTCACGTACACCTCACCGAGGAGCATATCGAGATCCTGTTCGGTAAGGGTCACACCCTCACCCACAAGAAGGATCTGAGCCAGCCCGGCCAGTTCGCTTGCGAGGAGAGAGTTACCGTTGTGGGCCCCAAGAAGTCCATCGCCAACGTAATCGTTCTCGGTCCCGCAAGACCTGCTTCTCAGGTTGAGGTTTCCCTCACCGATGCCCGCACCCTGGGCGTTGAGGCTCCCGTTCGCGAGAGCGGCGACGTTGCCGGCTCCGGTGCCTGCAAGCTGGTTGGACCTGAGGGTGAAGTTGAGCTCACCGAGGGCGTAATCGCTGCTAAGCGTCACATTCACCTGACCCCCGCTGACGCAGAAGGCTTTGGCGTTGCGGACAAGGAAATCGTAAACGTTAAGGTAGAGAGCGCAGACCGCAGCCTGATCTTCGGCGACGTAGTCGTTCGTGTCAGCCCCAAGTTCGCTGCCGCTATGCACATCGACACCGACGAATCCAACGCAATGCACGCTTGCGGCGTTGTTTACGGCGAGATCCTGAAGTAATTCCAATAAGAAAATCCGCCCATCCGGGCGGATTTTTTTGTTGGACGCACCGAGCCAGAGAGAATCTATAAATGTTTTGAAGAAGAATAAAAGGGGAGACCGCTCCGTAGGTCTCCCCTTTTCATCCCCACATGGGCTCGGGGAGATCCCCGAGACCCCCAGATCGACGAACAGCAAAACGGGCGAGCCAGCATAGACGCGTTCGTTTTTGAACGCACTCCTGCGGAGTGCGAGGGATAGCGTATATTGGAGACAACGGAGGATGAATCGTTTCATAAACTAACTTCCTCGTTCCCTTCCGTCAATCTAAGAGGTAAGCATTACTCCTAACTGTACTTAATGATGCCGCCGATGGCGGCATTTTTTTATGTTGGGTAGGAGAAGTGGTTTGGTTTAGGATAACGGAACTGTTCGTTGAATTTGGATAAAGGACCGTCGAGGACGCCAATCCCTACGATTTCGTCTACCCTTTGCGCATCGAAGATGCGCATTCAAAAAGCGATGGCGTTTTTGATACCTGCATCGTATCGATACACTTCGTTCCGGGGGTCTCGGGGGTGTCCCCCCGAGCCCATGAGGGGATATAAAGGGGAGATTTGCGGGGAGCAATCTCCCCTTTGATCGTTTGGCGAGAAGTTTCGCGAAACGGGACGCCTGTCCCTACAACTTTTTATATTCTAAATCCCACCAAACAAAAAAACGGCTATTGCTTCTGCAATAGCCGCTTTGATTTGCAATATAAAACCCGCCGTGCCGTGTGAGCGAGAAGATAGGAACCCTGCTCTCGCAAGGTGGTGCCCTCTCTTTTGTTTTGTGCTCCCAACGTCCTCAAAACCGGTCAAAGGAGCGGCAGTGAGGGAGGTCTGCATCCCGCAAAATGAAGTCCGGGCTCCAAGTATCTGTTGTGGGTCCACGAAATCGCCCATCACCAACACCGCAGGCTGACAGCGAATTCAGTTGTCGTAATCGATGTCGGAGAACTGGTCGTCGAAGAAGTCGGCTACCTTGTCGAATTCCTCGTCGTCGTCGATGGAAACGAGAATATCCTCGTCGCCTTCGCTCTCCACGCGGAGAACCACGTACTCGTCGCTGATCTGATTGCCTTCCTCATCCAGCTCCGTCAGTGCGTAGTAGGTATTGCCGTCGATCTCGGCTTCGCCAATCAGCTCGAACTGGCTCTCATTGCCCTCTTCGTCGGTCAGGGTGTAGTACTCGATCTCTTCCATTTCGGTTTCGGGGATCATCTTATCGTCTGCCATAATAGCCTCCGGTTATGTCATATATTTTTTATCATTGTACACAATTTTGCTCGGTTTGTCAATAGGTAGGTGAATCCAGCCGCCAGCCGTCCGCCGTTTTGACGAGGGTCAGTTTCACGTTGACCGACGGTTCTCCGTTCACAGAAGTGGGGAAGGAAGCCACGATGCGGCTGCCGTTCTGATTCAGTATATCCATGGAATCCAGATCGTATACGCGGCCCATAGGCAGAGCCTCGTCGGCCAGATCGATCCGCACGGTGAGAATCTCGCTTTGCTCGATATACCGGGCGTACACCACGGTTTCATCGTCCCCGGTGCTCATTCCCTCGAAAGCAAGAATGAAAAGATGATCGCACATCGGCTGGGAGAACACGGCCAAGGTAGCCTCACGGATCTCGGCCTCAGACTGGAAGGGGGCGGATTTATCCACAGGCATATAACTGAAACGGGAGATGGCACCGGCCAGGGCAGCCATCGTTTCGGGATCGTTGACGAAGGGGAGGCCGTCGCCGTAGTAGACGTCGTTGAGAACGTAGGATGCCTCGATCAGATCGGCGTAGATATCCCGGATCGCATCGTCACTCAATCCGCTGCCGCCGCAGGATGCCAGGGAAAAGAGCAGCACCGCGGTGAGAAGAAAGGATAGTATCCGTTTCATAGTATATTCTCCTGATTACCTAAATATTATCATAAAACATTTTTTTCACTAGGGGGAGGGTAAGAACCATCTCAGACGCCGAAGTTTCTTACCCTCCCCCGTCCCAAGGGACTCCCCTACCTAATCTCCTTGGCTCCCGCCAAAGTTAGAGGGGGTAATTTTTTATTCTTTTAAGGTTTTTGCGGAGCTTTTCGACTTCCCTTCCAGGGAATGTCGCATAAAGCGACCGTTTCCCTCTTACTCCTCGCCCTCGGGAATCTCGTCCGCATCCTCTTTCTGAGCGGCGAGAGCGAAGTTGCAGATCTTATCTCCCTCGCTGAGGCGCATCACAATTACGCCGCCGGCGGTTCTGCCGTAGGCGGGAATACCGGATACGGGCGTACGGATCACCGTACCGGAGGAGGTGATCATCATCACGTCATCCGTATCGGTCACCACGGCGATGCCCGTCAGATCACCGGTCTTGTCGGACAGGTTGTGACAGGTAACACCCATGATGGCACGTCCCTTAGGCTCAAAGGAGCGAGGATCCATCCGCTTACCGAAGCCGTTTTCCGTAATGGTCATCAGCTGATGGGCGTCGTTCCATTCCGCGTCGCGGTACAGCGTAGCGGCACCGACCACGTAGTCGTCGCCCGTCAGGCGAACGCCGATCACACCGCCGGCGGTACGGCCCATCACGCGGACACGATCTTCCGCAAAGCGGGCGGCCTGGCCGTGGCGGGTCGCAATGATCACGTCGGAATCACCCTCGGTGCAGGCAACGAAGATCAATTCGTCTCCCTCGTCCAGAGTAAGCGCGATCTTACCTCCCTTACGGGTAGGACGGTACTCGGCAAGATTGGTACGCTTGATGATACCGCCCTTCGTTACCATGATCAGATTCTTCTCTTCGCTGAAATCGTCGTCCACAGTGATCATGGCGGTGACGCATTCACCCGGCTCGAAGTCCAGAAGATTTACAATATTGGTACCCTTGGCGGTACGTCCCGCCTCGGGGATCAAATAAGACTTTCTCGCGTACACACGTCCCAGATTGGTGAACATGAGCAAGGTAGCGTGGCTGTGTACCACGGCGATCTTCTCGATGAAGTCGTCCTCCTTGGTGGTCATGCCGATGATGCCCTTGCCGCCGCGGTTCTGGGCGGTATAGGTATCGGCGGGCAGACGCTTAATATAGCCGGCGCGGGTCAGAGTGACCACGCAGTCCTGTCTTTCGATCAGATCCTCGTACACGATATCGTCGGCGGCCTCTTCAATGCCGGTCAGACGGTCATCGCCGTAGCGGTCGCGGATATCCGTCATCTCATCCTTGATGATCTGGGCGATCTTGCCCTCGTCAGCCAAAATGGCACGGAATTCCTCGATGCTCTTGTAGAGTTCCGCCAGGCGGGACTCGATCTTCTGCCGCTCCATACCGGACAGACGGCCGAGAGTCATAGCCACGATGGCGGCGGACTGCTCCTCGGAGAGGCCGAAGGCGTTCTGCAGATTGATCTTGGCGTCGCTTACGTCCGCGGAGGCACGGATAATACGGATCACCTCGTCGATGTTGTCCACGGCGATCTTGTATCCCTCGTAAATGTGGGCTTCACGGAGTGCCTTGTCCAGATCGAATTTTACGCGGCGGGTGATCACTTCCTTCTGGAAGTTGATATACTCCGTCAGCATCTGCTTCAGATTGAGGATCTTCGGCTCACCCCGTACCAGGGACAGCATATTGATGGCGCAGGTATCCTGCAGCTGGGTATACTTATAGAGCTGATTCAGAATCAAAGTTCCGTTGGCGTCGCGGCGGTATTCGATGACGATCTTCATGCCGTCACGGCCGGACTCGTCACGGATATCCGTGATACCCTCGATCCGCTTGTTCTTCACCTGCTCGGCCATAGCCGCTACCAGCATGGATTTGTTCACCTGGTAGGGAATCTCGGTGATGATGATGCGGTGCTTTTCCTCCTGGATCTCCGCCTTGGCACGAACCATCACGCGGCCGTGACCGGTCATATACGCCTCGTAAATGCCGGCGGTGCCGTGGATCGTAGCGGCGGTGGGGAAATCGGGACCCTTGATGTACTGCATCAGATCGGGAATGGTGCAATCGGGATTCTCCATCAGATAGATGGTACCGTCGATCACCTCACGGAGATTGTGGGGTGGGATATTGGTAGCCATACCGACGGCAATACCCACGGATCCGTTCACCAAAAGATTGGGGAAGCGGGAGGGGAGCACGGCCGGCTCGTCTCTCGTATTATCGAAGTTGCGGTTCCAGTTGACCACGTTCTTCTCGATATCCCGCATCATCTCGTCGGCCAGACGGGACATTCTCGCCTCGGTATAACGGTAAGCGGCGGCTCCGTCGCCGTCGATGTTACCGAAGTTACCCTGACCTTCGATCAGGGTATAGCGGAGGGAGAAGGGCTGTGCCATACGGACCATGGTGCCGTACACGGCGGCGTCGCCGTGGGGATGGTACCGACCCAGCACGTTACCGACGGTGGTCGCGGACTTACGGAAGCTGTTTTTATGGGTCAGATTATCCTCGTACATCGCGTAGAGGATACGGCGCTGACCGGGCTTCATACCGTCGCGCACGTCGGGCAGTGCACGGGACACGATAACGGACATGGAATACTCAATGAAGGACTTGCGTACCTCCTTTTCCATATCCACATCTATAATTTTCTGCTCGGGAAACTCCAGAGGATGGGGGGTATTCGGATTGATCTTTTCCAAAACGTTTCTCCTTTCGGGAAAATCGTGTTATGTATGATTAGACAGCGGCGGTGAGCTCGGGATACCGTCCGCCTTCGGTGGCGATCTTCTTGGAAGCCACGCGGGCTGCGGCAGCGAGGGATTTTTTCTCATCCATACCGCAATCGTATTTTGCGTAGAGGTAGGCAGCCAGGAAGGTATCTCCCGCTCCCTTGGGAGTCAGCACCCGTTCCACGGGAACGCTGGCCATGTGCTTGATGTCGTGACCCTTCACCAGATAGGCACCGAGGGAACCGGCGGTGGCCAGTACCGTGGTCTCACAGTCGGTGGTCACGCTGATTTCCGATGCGGCAACGCCGATCTGATCTCTGAGGATCCGTCTCTCGCTGAGCTGGGTCAATTCATCCAGATTGGGCTTGATGTAGTCGGGATGTGCCGCCAAAGCGTAACGGAGAGCATCGCCGTCGCAGTCGCAGACGGTGAGAGCACCCCTCTCCCGACAGTAACGGATCAGTGCCGCATAGGTATTCTGGGGCATATCCGGAGGAATGGATCCGGCAAAAATGACGGTGGTAGGCTCTTCCCCGTTCTGATCCAGCAGCTTTTTGAGGAGGATGTTCACTTTTTTGAGGATCTCGGCGGTTTCCTCCGCGGGACGGATGCCCGCGTTCTTACCGGACAGGAAATCCTTATCCAGTGTCGCTTCCTCACCCTGTACGGGAGGATTGTTGATCTCGCACTGCTTTCCGCTGAAGGTGTAATCCGGGGACATAATGGAAATATTCACCCGGGTATCGGCGGTGGAGGAGATGGCGCGGACACTTACGCCCTCGCTCATCAGCATACTCTTCACCTTTGCCCCGGTAAATCCGCCTAAAATGCAGATGGCGTCACTGTCACAGCCCAGTGCACGCAAGGTACGGGATACGTTGATCCCTTTTCCTCCGGGGGAAAATGATGCTCCCACAGAACGGTTCAACCCCTCTGTGGCGAGAGGACCGGACAGAGCAATATTCATATCCAGTGCAGGATTCAACGTAACGGTAATGTATTTCATAACTGCGTGCCTTTCCTATTCAGGGAGCGGACTTATACGTCCAGATACTCCGCATATTTTGCGTTTTTAGCAATAAATTCGCGGCGGGGCTCTACTTTATCTCCCATCAGCAGGGAGAAAATTTCATCACAGGATGACGCATCTTCAATCGTTACAAGCTTCAAAGTGCGGGTTGTGGGGTCCATAGTGGTCTCCCACAGCTGATCCGCATTCATTTCACCAAGACCTTTATAGCGGTCGGTTTCCACGTTGACCCCGCCCAGTTCTTCGATGTACTTGTTCTTTTCCGCATCGTTGAAGGCGTACAGGATCTTCTTGGAATTCTTTTTATAAACTTTATAAAGAGGGGGCATAGCCAGATATACGTGGCCCTGCTCAATGAGGGGCTTCATATGGCGGAAGAAGAAGGTGAGGAGCAAAACCTGAATATGGGAGCCGTCCACGTCCGCATCGCTCATGATGACGATCTTGCCGTAGCGAAGCTTGGCAATATCGAGTTCGTCACCAAGACCGCAGCCGAGAGCCTGAATGATCGGAATCAGGGATTCGGTGGAGTACACCTTATCCAGTCGTGCCTTTTCCACGTTCAGAACCTTACCGCGGAGGGGAAGGATCGCCTGGAAGCGGCTGTCGCGGCAGGATTTTGCGGTACCGCCTGCGGAATCTCCCTCTACCAGGTAGAGTTCCGTCAGATCCGCACGGCGCTCGTTGCAGTCCGCCAGCTTGCCGGGCAGAGTGAGGGAGGTGGAAAGCGCACTCTTTCTTTCTCTTTCTCTTGCCAGACGGGCTTTTTCCCGGGCCACGTACGCAAGCACGGATTTATCCATGATCAACTTGGCGGTGGCGGGATTTTCCTCAAGGAATTCCTTCAGCTTGGCCGTTACCACCGTTTCCACGATGGTACGGATCTCGGAGTTACCCAGCTTCGCCTTGGTCTGGGATTCAAACTGGGCGTCGGGCAGCTTTACGGAAACGACGGCGCAAAGACCCTCGCGCACGTCCTCACCGGAGAGATTCTTATCCTTTTCCTTGAGTGCGCCCTTCTTGCGGGCGTACTCGTTGATGACCTTCGTCAGCGCGGCTTTGAATCCGGTCTCGTGGGTACCGCCGTCGATGGTGGACATATTGTTGGCGAAGGTAACGATGTTCTCGTTATAGGAATCGTTATACTGCATTGCCACCTCAGCGGTGATGTCCCCCTTCTCCGCCTTCATGTAGATCACGTCGGGATGGATCGCATCGCAGCCCTTGGCCATGTTCATATGCTCCACGAAGGAACGGATACCGCCCTCGTAGCACAGATCGTCCACACGGGGCACCATATTGCCATTCTCGTCTTCCACGAACTGACTGGGACGCTCATCCCGCATGGTAATGCGGACACCGGCGTTGAGGAACGCCTGCTCACGCATACGCTTGAGAAGGTAATCGTAATCGAATTCGATGGATTCACGGAAGATCTCACTGTCCGGCTTGAAGCGGACGTACAGACCGTGCTGTCCGTTTGAGTCGCCCTCGCAGGTGAAGGGACGGGTGATCTCACCACGTTCCATACGGAGGGTGTAAGCCTTGCCCTCATGGCAGTTGCGCACCTCCATCCATTCGGACAGAGCGTTAACAACGGAGGCACCTACGCCGTGCAGACCGCCGGAGATCTTATATCCGCCGCCGCCGAACTTACCGCCGGCGTGGAGGATCATAAATACGACCTCCAGAGTGGGGCGGTTCTCCTCCGCGTTGAAGCCGGAGGGAACGCCGCGGCCGTTATCCTGTACGGATACGCTGCCATCCTCGTGGATGGTCAGGGTGATAGTGTCGCACCGTCCGGCCATAGCCTCGTCGATGGAATTGTCCACGATTTCGTACACCAGGTGGTGCAGACCGCGGGTACTGGTAGTACCGATATACATACCGGGACGTTTTCTTACTGCATCAAGACCCTTGAGCACCTGTATTTGCTCGTCTTCGTAATGATCCAGCATCTCATTCTGATTCTGCATGAGATCTTCCCTTCTTTGTGTGATGTTCGTTAACAAAAGTTTTTTCTCTGCAGGAGGAGGAAACCATCTCAAACGCCGAAGTTTTCCTCCTCCTGCACCACCTCCATCCTTGGCTCTTGCATGAGAAATATGGAGGGTATAAAAATATTTTTTATAAAGTTTTTTGGGGTGCGGACCTTTTTTGGGGGAAAGGTCCGCATTTTCGTACTCCCCATCTATTCTCCCCAAAAATTACCGATTTATATCAGGGATACAGAGGCGCGGCCGCCCAAAGCGGAGGTGGACAGATGGGATAAGATCACCCGATGTCGTCCCACGCGGCGGGGCCGTTTCTTTTTCTTATTCGGCACGGATACGATAAAGCATTTGGGCAGATCCTCCCCCGCCAGCTCGGCGATGCGATCCTTCTCCGCCCGGCGGAGAAAATCGGCGGTATCCGCCGTGGTGATCTTTCCGTCCAGATCGAAGATCCCCACGATATCCGCTCCCCGTACTACGGTGCCTGCTCCTGCGTGCAGAAACATATTACTTATTCATGCGGGTAGGCATGATGAAGTCAAGGAATACTTCCTTGAAATCGTCGTCCGCCTGTCTCTCACAGCCGGGAACGTAGGATCCGGTGCCGCTGCCGGCAGCCTCCTCCACGGTCATTCCCATGAGAGGATTGTTCAGACCCAGCCGCAGCTGGCTGACGGAGTCGGGCATATTGCGGAGTGCTTCCACCAGCAGACGGCAGTTGAAGCCGATGACCATATCGCCGCCGGTCTTTGCCACGGGGATCTCGTCGTAGAAGGATCCGCCGGAGGAAACGGAGGACATCTTCAGAATATTGCCCTCAAACTCCAGCTTGATGAACGGCTTGTAATTGCCGCCCAGCTTATCCTCGGTGACGAGAAGCGCACGCTCCAGGGCACTGCGGAGAATATCCGCGCCCACGAATACTTCCGTCTCGTGGGTCTTGGGCAGCACTCTTGCATAATTGAAATACTCACCCTCGATCAGGCGGGTAAAGTAGGTGTATTCACCGATGCGGAAAATGATGTGCTTGCGAGCCAGGGTCACGGTGATATCGTCCTCCGTGTCCTTGATCATACGGAGCACCTCGTTGAGAAGACGTCCCGGCACGATCACAGCCGCCTCGGGATTGTCCTCACCGGGCAGATCCACGTGGGAAATAGCCACACGGGCACCGTCGCATCCCACCACCAGCAGCTTATCGTTCTCAATCTTGAAGAAGGCACCGTTGAATACGGCACGCTGATCGTTTACGCCTACGGCGTAGATGGTGCGATTGATTACGTCCCGGAACATGTACTGAGGCATGGTATAATTCCGATCACCTGCCAGAAGGGGCAGCTGAGGGAAATTGTCGCCGGGCATAACGGCGATCTCAAAGGAGCTCTTTCCCTGGGAAATGGTGGCACGCCAGTTTTCGTCCACGGTGATCTCGATCTCACCCTCTCCCAGCGCGCGGATGATCTGCAGAAGATTCTGTGCCTTCACGATCACCTTGCCGCCCTCGTGTACGGTGCAGGGGATGGTGGTAACCAGACCGGCCATATCGTAAGCAGTGATGCGGCAGGTGTTTTCCATCTCACCGGGACATTCCAGAAGGATTCCCTCAATGGAGGAGGACGTATTCTTAATGGAAGCGATGCCGGCGGCAGGGATCGCCGCAGCGATCAGCGTATCGCGGTCAAAGGAAACTTTCATGATCTTGTCCTTTCGGTATAAATAAATAGATAAATATATTATATTATTCAGCAGTAGCCGCAGTAGGGGGTGTGGAAACGTTGGAAAAGTGGATTTTGTCCCATACTATCCGTCTGTTTCCTTGCGGTGCCGTTTTTGGAGTACTCTTATTTTGCTGTTTGCGGATTTTGGAAAAGTTGTCGCTTATCCCAGATTTTTGCCGTTTTCGTGTCGAAAATGGGGAACGGGGATTTTTTCCACCGTTTTTCCACCGGGAAAAGTGGGGGAGTTTTTCCACATGAGGGAAAACAGGAAAGTGTCCCGTTGTCGAAAAATCGACTTTTCCAAGTAGGTGTTACTTTTATTTTTCCACTCTCCCAAACGTGATGTTTTCGGGGGAATTTTATACATTTTGGGAATTATCCACAGAAAGTCTGATGGAAAATCATTACTTTTCCACAAGGTAATCCACATACTGTGGAAAAACCGGTGAGAAGATGGGGAGAACGACGCAGACCTTTTTGAAAAAAGGTCCGCACCCCAAAAACTTTTAATCTATAAAAAGTTTTCGTCCACCTTTTTGGGGAGGTGGCGGGTATAAGGGCAGCGCCCTTGTCCCGGCGTTTCTTTTTGATAACTTTTTTACTTCTTGATCTCCCGACGGATGTCGGCGATCTCGCTGTCCAGGGCGGTATCGGTCTTCAGCTGCTTTTCCACCGCAGTGATGTTGGAGTGAATGGTGGAGTGATCCCGGTCGAACATCACGCCGATGGAATTCAGGGACAGATCCGTCACCTGACGGATGATGTACATAGCCAGATTTCGCGCGGTCTTGATATCCTTGGTGCGTTTCACGCCCAGAATATCCTCGCTGCTTACGCCGTAACGCTTGGCAACGGCGGCGATGATCTTGTCCGCCGTCTCGCCCACCGGCTCCGTATCCTGCTGGAACATGGGAACGAGAGACCGTACCAGATCCATATTGATCTGGGCACCGTCCAACAGATGGGTGGCGGAGATCCGCTTGATGATACCCTCCAGCTGACGGATATTGGAGTGAAGCTTTTCGGCGATGTAGGAGAGCACGTCGTCCTCGATCAGAAGATTCATGGACTGTGCCTTGTTTTTCAGAATGGCCAGACGGAGCTCGTAGTCCGGCTGGTGGATATCCACGATCAGACCCTGCTCAAAGCGGGAGCGGATCCGATCCTCCAGAGTGATCATTTCCTTGGGAGGACGGTCGGAGGTTAGAATGATCTGCTTATGATCGCTGTACAGCGCGTTGAAGGTGTGGAAAAATTCTTCCTGAGTGGATTCCTTACCGGCGATGAACTGGATATCGTCGATCAGCAGAATATCCGCCTTGCGGTATTTTTCACGGAAAGCGGCGTTCTCCCGATGGGAGATGGATTCGATCAGCTGATTGGTGAAATCCTCACCGTTGATGTAGATGGCGTTCAGATTGGGAGAACTCTCAAAGAGCTTGTTGGTGATGGCGTACATCAGGTGGGTCTTGCCCAAGCCGGAGGGGCCGTACAAAAACAGAGGATTGTAGGTGGATGCGGGATTGTTGGCTACCGCCAAAGCCGCCGCGTGGGCGAACTTGTTGGAGTTACCGACGATGAAGTTATCGAAGGTGTATTCCGGATTATACGTCAGACGCTGTTCCCCGCCGCCGGCCTGATTCTTTTGGCGTGCCGCCTGATCCACGGCCAGAAAGGGAGGGAGATTTTCTTCCTTCTCCCGCTTTTTCTCAATCTCGATCTCCTTGGCGCGGGAAAGAGGAGAGTTCACTCTGCCCTCGCCCTCCAAAGGCTGGGGTTTGATTTTCTCTACGATAAATTCGATGGTGGGATCGCCGCCCACAACGGAGGCGGTGCAATCGGCAAGCACCCGGGCATACCGCTCCAGGATATTATCTTTTTTGAGTTCATTCTCCACGGAGAAAACAACGGACGCATCGTCGATGTAAACGATCTTCACGTTGCGGAACCAGAAATCGAGAGCGGTGGTGGAGAGTTCTCCGCTTTCCTTGACGGCGTCCAGGATGGAGTCCCAAACGCGGCCGTATTCAGAGGGTGAAAACATAGATTTTACGCCGCGCCGTACACGTTGGCGCGTCCTTTCTGTATGTAAATTTCAGAGTAAAAAATCGACATAATTATATTCATATAATTATACCATAAAATAAAAGAAAAAACAAGAGAATTGCAGTGTATATAATATATAAAGTAGGAAAGTTTTTCTTGTGCATTTTGTCCCCAATCGGTTTTTTAAGAAAAAAACCGCAGGTCACATGACCTGCGGTTTCCGTTTTATGAAGTTTATGCCTCGGGGGATTGTGCGATTTCGGGGGCGTTTTCATTGGCTTCCTCACCGGGGAGGACCACCGTGGTGGATACCTCCCGGTAGAAATCGGTGATGGCGGCTTTCTGATAAGGAATCAGCCACAGATAACCGATACCTAAAGTAAGTGTGCAAAGAATTTCCCAGCCGATAAAGCTTATAAGCAAACAGAACAGACGCCACTTGTTTCCGTACATCATCACCTTGGAGAGGCGGAGTGCCTCACGGATGGGAATATCGGGATATTCCGCCAGTATGTAGGTGGTCATGGAATAGCTGTACGTAGCAATAATACCGGGTACGATCAGAAGAAGGGACCACAGGAAGATGTAAAGATTACGCAAAAAGCAGGTGCCGATGGCCTTCAGCCAATGGGGGAAGAAGGAAACCAGCTGACCGATCTTCACTATTTTTCCGTCGATCAGATTCAGATTGAAACGGTTGTAGCCCACTTCAATCACGCTGCCGATAATGAAATGAATAAACCCGACGACGGCCATAACGGCAAGGGTCATAATCAGCATAGATAACATAATTTGCTTGACCAGGGGATTATTTATTTCTTTCAGTTCGGAAAAATCAAAACTGATGCTACTGCCTGAGCCTGTGTTCATGCCCAGACCCCCCAACAGGGACGCGATAAATCCGGCTAAAATGGCAATACCCCATCTTCCGCTCAAGGATTTTCTTGCGGTATAGCGAAAATCACTTGCTCTTTTCATATAAATCTCCTTTTGCAAAAAATATTGTTGGGTAAAGTATACCATATGAACGAACGAGAGTCAAATATTACTACAGATTTTTCCCGTTTTTTCGCGCAGCCGGGGTTTTGACGTGCGAAAATTGTTTTTTCTCCGCCCGAAATTCCAAAATTTCCCCGAAAAACTGCGTTTTTTGTGAAAAATCCCGGGATAAAATTTGAAAAATCCCTTGACAATGGCTCCTATCATCGATTATAATAATACGTGCTATGCGGATAATTAACCTCATAATCGAGTAAGGAGGGTGTAAAAATGCTGAGAACCTACCAGCCGAAGAAGAGACAGAGAAGCAAAGAACACGGCTTCCGTAAAAGAATGAAGACCGCCAACGGCAGAAAAGTACTGAAGAGACGCCGTGCCAAAGGCCGCGTGCGTCTGACTCACTGATTCCGACCGAACGCGTGCAGGACGAGAATATGAATTCGTAACCTCCGATGTAATCGGGCACTTTTGTCCGCTGCGATCGGAGGTTTCTTCGTATTATCGCCAAGCGATCCCCATTCGTCAAACGAAGGGAAACATCTATGAAATTTCAAGCGATCCGAGAAAACCATTTGTTTGTCAAAGCCTATACGGGCGGAAGACGGGCCCCCGCCAAGAGCTGTACGGTATACGTGCTGAAGGACCGACAGGCCAGGCGGATCATGAAAAGCCGTCCCGACAAGCAATATATCAACCGCATCGGTATCACAGCCTCAAAGAAGATCGGAGGCGCTGTTCAGCGCAACCGTGCGAAAAGAGTGATCCGTGAGGCACTCCGGCTTATTATGCAGGAGTACACCCTCAAAACCGGTCACCTTATCGTCATAGCCGCACGGGAAAAGGCAACAGTATGTAAAATGCAGGACGTAAAACGTGACTTGCAGGCCGCCTTGATGCGTGTTTCCATGATCGTACCCGAAAACGAGAGCCATGATTGATTTTGTAAAGAAAATCGTGGGAATCCTATCCCGTGCCGCCGTGGCGGTGCTCTCGTTCCCGATACGCCTGTATCGGAAATTTATCTCTCCCATAAAACCCCGGTGCTGCCGATTTACCCCATCCTGCTCCCAGTACGCCCTTGAGGCACTGAGGGAATGGGGCGTTTTTCGCGGCTCCGCTTTGGCCCTTTGGCGCATACTCCGGTGCAATCCCTTCGGGGGCTGCGGTGAGGATCCCGTGCCGAAACGGACGTACAAAAAGATCGATCCCTTGAAGGATCGCAAAAAATGAGAGAGATTTTTCAGGCGTCACTGTAAGGTGACAGAAACAGTGACGTATCCCCCGCGCAAAATTTAAGGAAAGTATATGCGATCCCATTCGGTGACCGTATAATCGGTAAGAAGTATGCTTGACTTTATCGCTATCCCCCTGGGATGGATTATCAAGGTATGTTATTCTTTGGTAAATAACTATTTCCTGGCGCTGCTCCTTTTTGCCATCGTTATGCAGATCGTCCTTCTGCCCTTCAGCATCAAACAGCAGAAGAACAACGTGCAGCAGGCAAAGCTGGCGCCGAAAACCGCGGCGATCCGTAAGAAATACGCCGGCCGCAACGACGCGCAGACCCAGCAGAAGATGCAGCAGGAGCTGCAGGAAATGTATCAGAAAGAAAAGTACAGCCCCTTCGGCGGCTGCCTGCCCCTTCTGATCCAGATGCCTATCCTGTTCGCGCTGTATAACGTGGTAATGAATCCCCTGCGTTATATCACCGGTATCTCCAAGGAGACCATCGCGCAGATCCAGACCCACATGACGGACGATCTGGGTATCGTCCTCAATCCCCGCGGTCTCTACATCGACATGATGAACCATATCCGCGACGATATGGCGTATTACGTGGAGAAGTTCACCGAGTTGGCGGACAAGACCCTGCCGGATCTTACCTTCTTCGGTACGGATCTGTCCCTGATCCCCACCCCCACCTTCCAGCCCTTCGATTGGCTGATGCTGGTGCCGATCCTCACCTTCGTATTTATGCTTCTGACCCAGAAGATCACCCGTATGTTCACCTACCAGTCCCCCGAGGCCATCGAGGCACAGAAGAGCCCCTCCATGAAGATCATGAACTGGTCTATGCCCCTTCTGTCCGTGTGGATCGCGTTCAGCGTTCCCGCCGCCATCGGCCTGTACTGGATCTTCCGTAACATCATCTCCTGTATCCAGCAGATCATTCTCGCCAACGTGATCCCCGCTCCCCGCTTCACCGAGGAGGATTACAAGCAGGCGGAGCGCGAGCTGAAATCCTCCGGCAAATCCACCTCCCACCGCCCTGTCAGCAAGACGCCTCCCAAATCCCTCCATCACATCGATGATGAGGAATATCAGGCCAAGCTGGACGCCGCGTGGCAGAAGGCAAAAGATGAGGAGAAGAAAGCGGCCGCCCCTGCTTTGAAAGAGGAAAAGGCAGAGGAAGCTCCCGCTGAGGAAGCCGAGGTAAAGGCCGACGAGGCTCCCATCCTCAAAGAAGATGAGGCTCCCATCCTTAAAGAGGATGAGAGGGTAAAATACGAGAAAAAAGTAACCCCCACATCCGGTCCCAAGTACAATAAGACCGGCAAAAATTATAAGAAATAAGTGACGGGATCTATATGAAAAACGAAGTAATTATCACGGCCAAAACCGTGGATGAGGCCATGGCCCAGGCTCGCCGGGACTATTCCTCCTCCGAGAACGAACTGGCCTTTGAAATTCTGGAAATGCCCAAGAAGGGCTTCCTCGGATTCGGATCTACTCCCGCTAAGGTAAAGGTTACCATCACCAAGGCTCTCGGTGACGTGGATCTGTCCGATCTGGTTTCCTCCATCCGTAATATGAAGATCACCACCGACCGGGTTGGTGAGGAGGAAAAGAAGCCTCATAACAAAGAGAATAAGAAGCACAATCACCAGAGCGGCAAGCCCCAGCAGCAGAATAAGCCGCAGAATCAGAATCAGAAGGCACAGCAGCCGAAACCGGCACAGCCCCAGCAGCAGCCCAAGGCGGCCGCACCCGCTGCTTCCGTAAAGGAAGAAAAGCCCGCTGTCAACGAAAACGATCTGCCCGCTGCTCTGCGCCGTCCGGTGAATAAGAATCAGACAAAGCAGCAGAACAATAAGAAGCCCCAGAAGAAGGAGCGCCCCGCCCAGACCGAGCGTCCCGGCGAGGAAAAGAAGCAGGATCTGCTCTCCGCCGTTATGGGAATCAAGGCACCGGAAATGCCCGCTAACGCGCCCGCGGTAACGGTTACCCCCGTCCACGTGGAAAAGAAGAAGCAGGAGAAAAAGCCCGCACAGCCGAAGCAGGAAGCTCCCGCACCCCAGCCCGAGAAGAAGAAGGAAAGAGCGCCCCGTGAGGAAAAGCCCCACGTGGAATTCGTTACCCCCGAGGAAATGAATTTCGCTCTGGACTTCACGAACACCCTGCTCAAGAATATGGAGCTTTCCGCCACCGCCAAGGCAGAACCCGCTCCCGCGGATCTGAGTGTGCCGGAGGGTATGGTCTACGCCAAGATCGTCATCGAGGGGGATGATACCGGTATCCTGATCGGCCACCACGGTGATACTTTGGATGCGATCCAGTACCTGGCTAATCTGTGCGCCAGCCGCAACAGCGGCAGCGGCAAAAAGGAATTCGTCAAGATCGTCGTCGATATTGAGAATTACCGCGCAAAGCGTGAGGAGACCCTCCGCGCGCTGGCTCGCCGCATGAGCGCCAAGGCAGTGAAGTACAAGCGGAATTTCGTTCTGGAGCCCATGAATCCCTACGAGAGACGGATCATCCACTCCGAGGTACAGGGTATGGAGAACGTGTCCACCCACTCCGTGGGCAGTGACGAGAACCGTAAGATCGTCATCACCTACGAAGGCCCCGATAAGGTAAATCACTCCCGCAAGTCCCGGGATAAGAAAAAGAATAACCAGCCCCGTCATCAGCTGCCTAAGCTGAGCCGGGAGGAGATCGAGGCAAGAGAAAAGGATCTGGCCGAATACCGTGCGGAGCGTGAGACCGCACAGAAGCCCGTGCGCGCCAAGTCCATCGACGATATCCGCATCGATCTGAGCGAAGATTCCACTCTGACCTTCGGCTCCATCGGTAAAGACGAGGCCGAGGAGAATTTGAGAGAATTCTGAAAAGCATAAAAAATTCCCGCAGACCCTTTGGTTTGCGGGATTTTTTGTTTTGGCGGGTGTTATTTTTACCGTAGGGGAGGGGCTTGCTCCTCCCGCCGCGAAAGGCTAAAAGCGTGTTTTCCAAAAAATTTCCCCGCTCCTATTGTGCGTCGGCGGATTCTGTGCTATATTGATGATATATTTTTATGATCCGGGAGAAACCGACTCATGTACACCGTGGAATGCAGCGAGAATTTTACTATCAACCACACCGTTAAAAAAGAGGGAGAGATCACCTATATCGATCTTACCGCCCGTGCGGTGGATGCCCCGGGCAAGCTGAACCTATCTGTCAAGTGGAATTACCCCCTCATCGGTGCCCACATGACGTGGAGCCCCATTCCCTATGCGGTGCGGGGCGTCACCCCCACCTGGGGCGTGGACAAAACCGAATCCTACGCCATGCGCAGTGCTCCTGTGCGCTCCTACGTGGCGTATGACGATAAAAACGGCATCACCGTGGCCTGCTCCGACGCGAAAAACAACGTCTGCATCCAGATGGGACTGAGAGAATCCTGCGCCTGCCTGGCCTGCGGCGTGTTCATCCGGGTGGATTGCGATATTGCGGAGTATTCCGCCCGCATCCGCATCGATGAGAGAAGACTTCCCTTCAGCGAGTGTATTGAGGACGTGGCAAAATGGTGGGAAGGCTTTGAGGGATACGAGCCTGCGCCCGTGCCCGATGCTGCCAGACGGCCCCTGTATTCCACCTGGTATTCCTATCACCAGGGCATCACCCCCGAGGCGCTTCTTCATGAATGCGAATACTTCCACGAATTGGGGTGCGATACCATCATCGTGGACGACGGATGGCACACTGCCGTCAAGGGCGGCGTGTACAGCACCTGCGGTGACTGGATCCCCTCGGCGGAAAAATTCCCCGATATGCGGGCCTTTGCGGATCAGGTCCACAAAATCGGTATGAAGATCATGCTGTGGTACACCGTTCCCTTTATGGGGGAGAACACCATGTGCTACGAGCATTTCAAGGATAAGATGCTCAAGCCCTACGGCAATCACAAAACCTGGATTCTGGACCCCCGCTATCCCGAAGTCCGGGAATACATCATCGGCAAATACCGCTCCGCCCTGACGGATTGGGGCATCGACGGCCTCAAATTGGACTTCATCGACAGCTTCGCCCAAAGTGATGTCGTCAAGGACGGCATGGATTTCGTGTCCGTCTACGACGCGGTGGATCGGTTGATGAAGGACGTGCTCAAAGAGCTCCGCGCCGTCCGTCCCGACGTGCTGATCGAGTTCCGTCAGACCTATATCGGTCCCCTGATGCGTACCTTCGGTAATATGTTCCGCTCCAGCGATACCCCCAACGACAGCTTCGGCAACCGGCTGAACGTGCTCCATCTCCGCCAGATGAGCGGAAATACCGCCGTCCATTCCGATATGACCATGTGGCATCCCGAGGAATCCGTGGAGAGCGCCGCCTTCCAGCTGACGGGCGTGCTCTTCTCCGTGCCTCAGATCTCCGTCCGTGAGAGCGGAATCCCGGAGGATCACAAGGCCATGATAAAGGAGTATCTGTCCTTCTGGAATCGCTACCGGGAGGTAATCCTGGACGGCAAAATGACCTACAAAAACTTCCACGCCAACTATACCTACGTGTCCGCCCGATTGGGCAATACCCAGGTGGGCGCGGTCTACGGCGGCCGTGTGGCCTATCTGGATGTAATGACGGAGGAGATCGTCCTCGTCAACGCGTCCATGGAGAAAACCATGTGGCTGGACGCCCGTTTCTTCGGAAAATATACCTGTGTTGTGAAGGATTGCATGGGACAGGAGTGCGGCACGTACGACGTAGTGTTGGGCGAGCCCGCCCGCATCCCCGTCCCCGTCAACGGATACGTCTATATGATGAGAAAATAATCCTCCACTCAGAAAGGAGTTCACTTATGAAAATTACGTTTATGGGTGCGGGAAGTACCGTCTTTTCCAAAAACGTGCTGGGAGATACCATGCTGTGCGATTTGTTCCACGACGTGGAAATAGCCCTGTACGACATCGACGCCCAGCGTCTGGAGGATTCCTATCGCCTTATTACGGCGATGAATCGAAGCATCAACGAAAACCGGGCCACGGTGAAGAAATATCTGGGCGTGGATAACCGGAGGGAGGCTCTTCGCGGGGCGGATTTCGTGGTGAACGCCATTCAGGTGGGTTTGTACGATCCCTGCACCATCATCGATTTTGAGATTCCCAAAAAATACGGCCTCCGTCAGACCATTGCCGATACGTTGGGCATCGGCGGTATCTTCCGCGGTCTGCGTACCATCCACGTGATGAAGGATTTCGCACGGGATATAGAGGCGGTATGCCCCAACGCGTGGCTGCTTAACTATACCAATCCCATGGCCATCCTCTCGGGATATATGCAGCGGTACACCGGCGTCAAGACCGTGGGACTGTGCCACAGCGTGCAGGTGTGCGCCAAATCTCTTCTGAAGGGAGTGGGAATGGAGGAATACCTCCCCGGATGCGTGACAAAGATTGCCGGCATCAACCATATGGCGTGGCTGCTGGAAATCTGCGATAAGGACGGACGGGATCTGTATCCCGAGATCCGCCGCCGTGCCAGGGAGAAGAATGCCACAGAGAAGCATAGCGATATGGTTCGCTTCGACTATATCGAGAAATTGGGCTACTACTGCACGGAAAGCAGCGAGCACAACGCGGAATACAATCCCTTCTACATCAAGGCGGGACGGGAGGATCTGATTGAGAAGTTCAACATTCCCCTGGACGAATATCCCCGCCGCTGTGTGAAGCATATCGAGCGCTGGGCGGCACAGAGAGAAGAATTGATGAACGGGGGCGACGTGCAGCACACCCGCTCCAAGGAGTATGCCTCCCGCATTATGGAGGCCATCACCACCGGCAAACCCATCAAGATCGGCGGCAACGTGATCAATCACGGATGCATTTCCAATCTGCCCCCCGAGGCTTGCGTGGAGGTGCCCTGTATCGTGGATAAAAACGGCATTACGCCCACCTACGTGGGGGATCTGCCCCTGCAGCTGGCGGCTATGAACGCCTCCAATATCTATCCCCAGCTCCTCACCATTGAGGCGGCCCGCACCGGAAAGATGGAGTACGTATACCAGGCCGCCA
The DNA here is from genome assembly GCA_045123975.1 of Eubacteriales bacterium. Lineage (GTDB taxonomy): Bacteria > Bacillota > Clostridia > Oscillospirales > CAG-272 > SIG701. The sequence continues at coordinate 54,768 of JBGVKV010000071.1, forward strand.
TGATGGATCCCCACACCGGCGCCCAGCTTTCCACCGACGAGATCGTTTCCCTGTGCAACGATCTGCGGGAAGCCCACGAGGCGGCCGGATATCCGGTATTTTAAAATTTGCTCCGCAGTAAACAAATAATTAACGCCGACAGACTTTAAAAATCTGTCGGCGTTCGCTATTTGATAAATTGGGATTGGTCTGTTTTAGTGTTGTCTGACTTCGTCATAGTATTTTTGGAAACGTTCTTTGTTGAATATAAGAATTTTATATTTTTGTCCGTTCTTCATATGGAATGTTGCAATAGGGAATACAACCCATTTCCACGTGAGTTCGGAGATTTCATCAAGCGGTAATATAAGATTCCTGTATGCTTTATCTACTGTGAGTTTATTCGTCTTATAAGTAACCGAATTTTCGTCAAGATATAAAGCACCGCCTAATATTCCATTATGGCATAGGCTACATATAAATGTTTTTCTCATATGAATGACCTCGTCAAATTCTAATGTATCATTCGGATTTATCGCCGGTTTCGACTTTGTATCACAGCTAAGCTACACCTTATTATAACACAATTCCGCAGAAAATCAATCTGCGGTTTCTTATTTACTGTTTTTTTCTTGTTCACACCTTATGTATTGTTTTCCCACAAAATTTCCTATATAATGATATCATCCATTCTTATACGATAAAAAGGGTTTGCCAATGAAATACATACATCCAGCCCGCGCCCTGTCTGCGGCTCTGGCGTCCTTCCTTCTTCTGACGCCCGCAGCCTCTTCCCTGCAGGGATATTCCCCCACCGTCACCGTGATGGTGGATACGGACGGCACCGACGCCGCCTCCCTTCTCTCCCATCTCACCGGGGCGGAATTACTGAATGAATACAGCATCATCGATACCTTTGCCGCCACGGTGCGGGAGGATCAGCTGCCTTTGCTGAACTCGCTTCCCGGGGTTTTGTCTGTCAGCCCGGAAACCACCTTCACCGCACCCCGGGCATCGGGAAAATCCCTCTACGGCCCCGCCGATATCGATATGCGGGATCAGGTGATCCGCGCGGAGGATCCTCACACGGGCGAGGGATCGGTGATCGCTATTCTGGATACGGGATTTGACGTAACGCACCCCTCCTTTGCGATGCCCAAGGGGATTTCCCCCGCCATTGAAAAAGAGGATATCCCCACCCTGGCGAAGGACACCTACGTGATCTTCCGGCAAACGAGGGAGAAAATCGAGGAGACCTACGTATCGGCGAAGATTCCCTTTGCCTACGACTACGCCGACACGGATACGGACGTATACAGCGATCAGAATCACGGCACCCACGTGGCGGCCACCGCCGCCGGATCGGGAGATTTGTACGGTGCCGCACCCGGCGCACAGCTTCTTCTGATGAAGGTGTTCGCCGACGATACGAATACCTGCGACGAGCAGACCCTTTTGATGGCCATCGAGGACGCCGTCAAACTGGGCGCTGACGTGATCAATCTCAGCCTGGGCACCATATCCATGTCCTCCACCTATCTGGGAATGGGACGGCTGGCCGGTGCCATTCGGGGCGCCCAGAGCAAGGGCGTTACCGTGATCTGTGCCGTGGGCAACGACGGCCGTGCAGGCTCGGGCGGTGCCGCATCGGATTTCTTCCGTGCCACCGATCCGGATTACGGTCTTCTCAGTGAGCCCGCCGTCATCGACGGCACCGTGGCCGTAGGAGCCGCCGTCAACCGCATTATCTATGCGGGATACGTGGAATTGGGCGGCCGGAAAATGGTCTACGATTACTCAAACGAAATGAGTCTGGGACAGATTCCCACCTTCTCGGACGTATTGGGAGGACTCAGCCTGCCCCTGACGGTGGTGGGCGGTGTAGGCCGGGAATCCGATTACGAAAATTTGTCCGTCCGCGGACACATCGTGCTGATCCGCCGCGGCGAGATCACCTTTGAGGAGAAGATCAAGATCGCCGCCAAGCGGGGTGCCATCGGTGCCATCATCTACGATCCGAATAAGGGAGGAGATTCCTTCCTCATGCAGGTAGGCGCCGATTCTCCCATTCCCGCCGTATCCGTGGGATACGCAGACGGCGAGTATCTGTCAAGGCAGAACGGCAAGCGCATCACCGTGTCGGAAAAAGAGGGCGCCTTCCCTGCCGCGGCCCGCGGCGTGGCGTCTTATTCCGCCTGGGGTTCTTCCTCCGACTTGACTCTAAAGCCGGATATCTCCGCCGTGGGATCCTACGTGATCTCCGCGGCCGTGGGCGGCGGCTACTCCGTGATGAGCGGTACCTCCATGGCTACACCCCAGATCACCGGTATGGCGGCGGCCTTTATCGCCGAAAATCGGGAAATGATCAGCGAAATGGACAAGAGCGAGCGTCCCGGCTTTGTAAAAGCGGCGCTGATGTCCCGTGCCGAGCCCCTTCTGTATGAAGACGATATTCCCTATTCCCCGCGGGGACAGGGGGCCGGTGTGCTCCGCACCCTGCCGGGGGACGTGCTCCTCACCGCTGAGGACGGACGGGGCTCTCTCGTCTTCGGAGATCAGAATACGGGCGTATTCCCGCTGGCTCTTACCTTGCTGAATCGGGGAGATACGACAAAAACCCTTACCCTGCGCTGTGAAACCGTCACCGATCACGCCATCGAGCGGGACGGAGTTTGGTACGTGGACGGCACACCGGAGCGTGTGCCCGCCACCACCCGTGTGGAGTTGAACGACCATATCGCCATGGACGAGAGCGGAAATATTCTCTGCACCCTGGATGCGGGCGAAAGCACGACCGTGTATTTGGAAATCACCGTCGATCCCGCCTATATGGAAAGCCACGGTAAGATTTTCACAAACGGATTTTATCTGGAGGGCTACGTTATCGCCGAGGAGGACGGTGTCCACGAAGCCTCCGTTCCCTTCCTCTCCTTTGCGGGAGACTGGACGGCGGCTCCCGCCGTGGACGGCGGAGATTGGGACGGATACGAGAGCTACTACGGCAATCAGAATATCCACCAGGAGATGACGGGTCCCTCCGTGATCGCCGGACTGACGGACGAGGGCGTTTTGTCCGAGTTGTTCATGTTCTCCCCCGATGGGGACGGCGATGCGGACCGGATCTTCTGGACGGTATATCCGCTCCGCCATATTGAGAAGTGCGCCGTTACCGTATACGGCGAGGGCGGCGATAAGGTCTACGAAAACGAGTCCTATACCCTGCCCAAGAGTTACGTGGATGACGGAAATCTTCTGCATATCATGCTCCATTTGTGGGACGGATCCGACGGCTTCAATGAAAAATTCATCTGGCAGGACGGCCGTTACGTGATCGAGGTAAAACTGACCACCTTCAGCGGCGGTACGCAGACGGTGTCCATTCCCATGCAGATCGATACCGAAAAGCCCCGAATCACCTCCCTTGTGGAGGAGGACGGCGTCCTTTACGCCGCCGTGTCCGATAACGGATACTTGCGGGAAGTGAGAATCTATTTGCCTACGGGCTCCGACAGCTACGCTGTCAACGAGATTCTGACCCCCGACTACGATAAAAACGTACATACCGCCGAAATAGCGGCAGAGCTTCCCACGGATGCGGAATACGTCTACGTCCGGGCGGAGGATTACGCCGGAAACGTGACGGTGGTCCGTCATTATTTGCGATAAGGAGGAAGAAAGCGTATGAAAAAACGTACCTGGCTCAGCTTTATTTTGGCCGCCGCTCTTCTTCTTTCCTCCATTCCCGTTCTCTCCGCCGATGAAGGCCTGGGCGAGTGGATCTTCTACCGGAATCGGGAGGATACGGAGGGGAAAATCTCCTATAATTTGTCAGATTATACAGGAAAAGGAACCTCCGTTGCCGTGATCGACGCGGGATTTGACGTGACCCACCCGGTCTTTTCCGCTGCACCCGCGGGGGCCTATCTGCATGAAAATATCATCATCCGCCTGATGGGCGAGGGCCGATACGTGTCCGAAAAGATCCCCTTCGCCTGGGATTACGCGGACGGCGACGGCGACGTTTTGAATATTTCCGGTCACGGCACCTCCGCCGCATCTGTGGCGGCGGGCACGTATATCGGTGCCGGGGATATCAAGCAGGAGGACGGAACGGTCCTCCACGAATCCTCCTTTTACGGATCCGCACCCGACGCCCAGCTTCTTCTGATGAAGGCGGCGACGAACGGCTCGGCGAAAATGGACGCGAGGGCGGTCGCCGAGGCTATCCTGGACGCACTCCGTCTGGATGCCTCTGCCATCGTGGTGAATACCTACGGCCTTGAAGCCCATAAGGATCTGGCCGAAGCCATTTCCCGTGCCAATGAAATCGGCGTGCCCGTCTTCGCCGGGGCAGGGGATACCTCCCTGAAATCGCAGGAATTGTCCGTATTGTATACGGATCGAAGCACCCTCACCGCCGCGGCGGATCTTTCCGGCCTTACCCTGATCGGTGCCGTGGGCGATCCCTACCGCTACGTGATCCAGTTTGACGTGTACGTGGACGATAACGAGCCCGTGCCGGTAGCCTTCGTGGACTCCTGCGGGGATTATTTCGGCAAATATTTCACGGAGTTTTTCGCCGGTCAGGAGATTCCCACCGTGTGGATCCGCGGCTTTGGCTATCCCGAGGAATACGATGGCATTGACGTGGAGGGAAAGCTGGCCGTGGTAAAACGGGGCGAGATTTCCTTTACGGATAAGGCGAAAAACGCCGCCGAAGCCGGCGCCGTAGGATTGATCGTGGTGGACGCCGGAGACGGCGTATCCCGTATGGCCCTGGAGGGCGCACCTATTCCCGCCGTAATGGTGGAGGCCGAGCCCGGCGTCATCTTCTCCGACGGCGGTGCCGTTCGCGTGGTGTTCCCCGAGGGGAAAACCACCGTGGCTTCGTTCTCCGCCTCCGGTATGAATACCAATCTGCGTAACACCGTGTCGTTTTTGTGCGACGGCGAGGGAATCTCCGCCGCCGTTCACGCGGCCCTCTCCGACGGGCGTAATTTCGCCGAGGTGAAGGGTACCGATTACGCCGCCGCCAAGGCAGCGGGATATGCGGCATGCGTGGCACAGTACTGCTACAGCTATGAATTGCAGCCCCGGGACGTTCTGCCGCTGCTCACCGCCGCCGCCGCCCCTCTCACCGATGAGGATGGGGATCGGCTGTCTCCCCGCCTGGCCGGCGCGGGATACGTACATGGGGAATGTGTGATCCCCCGGGTGTACGTGGTCAGCGATACCGGCCGTCCTGTGTCCGCCGTGGGCAATCCCGCCTACGGAACCGCCTATGCGGATCTGATCATCCGCCAGCCGGGTGAGGAAAGCGAAAAGTATACCCTCAGCGGTATCGTTTTCGGCGACGGATGGGAAGAGAAGGAGGGCGTGACGCGCCTGACGGGGGATGTGGATCCCCTCGCGCAGGCGGAATTGTCCCTGAGCGACTCCCGACGGAATATGAATACTGCTTCGGAGAACGCGCAACCCGTCACCTTCACGGTGGAAGGGGAGGAGCGGATCGCCATCAGTATCCGCTTGCCCAGGGAAGCAACGGAAGAGTATGAATCCGTGTTCTCGTGCGGCTATTATCTGGATGCCTTCGTGATCCTGACGGACGGGGAAGGGAAGGAGATCATCCATCCCATCACCGCCTTTGTGGGCGATTGGGGTGCATCTCCTCTGATGGATTTTACCGTATATGACGATACACCCGCATTGCGGCAGAAGACGTATTTGTCCGTGCTTTCCATCAATGGAGAAACGGATATTCCCATCGGCGTGGACGATCCCACCCGTTTCCCCGGGCAGATCTACGATACCGCCTACAATATTATCCCCGCCGACGGCAGTACCCTCGTTTTGTCCCTTTCCGCCCTGAGAGATATCGATCGGATGTATCTTACCGTCACCGATTCCGAGGGCAGGGTGATCCTTTCGCGGGAAATGGACGGAGTGAGCCGCTCCGCCGATAAGAATCATACCGTACCCCTGTGGGATTTCATCGCCGAGGATAACGACGAGTACGTATTCCCCGATGGAGAATATACGGTGGAGATCAAAGCCAAAACCTCCTTCGGTGAGCTGGGAAATGGGGAAAATGTGATGAAATTCCCCGTGGTACTGGACAGCTGCCGCCCCGGTGTGGTATCCTATACCGTAGCAAAGGATAAAAACGGCACGCCCTATCTGTCCGTTGCGGCACAGGACGACGTGCGTCTGGCCACCGTCTTCGCCTACGACGGCGCCTATTCCTATATTCCCGCCGAGGGAATGTGGGGCTTTACCGATACGGATTCCGTTACCGCAAAAATAGACATCAGCGGATACGATTATCTGGATCCCCTGTACATTCACGTCAGCGATTACGCCGGCAATACGACCATCCTTCGCCTTACCTCCGAGTATGTCCGTGCCGCCCTGGGCGGGGAGGAGTGATCCTATGGGATGTACCAGGTGTCCCCGCCGCTGCGGGGCAGACCGTGCGATGGGTGAGATCGGCTATTGCGGAGCCGGGAACGGCATCCGCGTGGCCAAGGTGATGCTTCATCCCTGGGAGGAGCCCTGCCTGATCAGCGGCCCCGGTGCCGGTGCCATCTTCTTTGGCGGATGCCCCCTCAAGTGCGTCTACTGTCAGAATAAGGCCATCTCCCACGGGGACGTGGGGGAGATCTGGGACAGAGCCCGCCTGGAAAACGAGATCCTTCACCTGCAAGAGGAAGGTGCGTCCTGCATCGATCTGGTGTCCCCCACCCAATACGCGGAGGATATACTGTGTGCCCTTGGGGCCGTAAAGGATCGCATAAAAATCCCCGTGGTGTGGAACACCGGCGGGTACGAAACCGTGGATACAGTGCGGGCGTGCCGGGGATTGGTGGACGTGTTCCTCACGGATTTCAAGTACGGCACGGCGGAGCCGGCGGAAAAATACAGCGCCGCCCCCGATTACGTCGCGGTGGCAAAGGAAGCCCTCACCGCCATGGTGGAGGTGGCAGGGAAGCCCACGTGGCAGGGCGATCGCCTGACAGGCGGTGTGAACCTCCGCCATGTGGTATTCCCCGGCGGCCGCCGGGACAGCGAAGCCGCCCTTACGGCGGCAGCCGAAGCGGTGGATCCCGATTCCGTGATCCTTTCCCTGATGCGGCAGTACACCCCCGATTTTGCCCCCGAGGAATTTTCCGCCCTGCGCCGCCGCGTGACCACCTTCGAGTACGAGTACGTCCGCGATGCGGCTATCCGTTTGGGCTTCAGTGGCTATTCCCAGGATGCGGAATCCGCCACCGCCGATTATACTCCGAAGTTTTAGAACAAACTACATTTCCAAATAAGAGAGGTTCCGTAATGAAAACATCGACAAAAATCCTGTGCGCCCTGCTGGCGATTTTGTGCCTTGGCCTTTGCGCCTGTCAGACGACTCCCACCGAGGTGGACGTGCCTCACGGCATGATGCTGGCTTCCTCCGACATCGTGGACTATTATCTGTTCGTTCCCGAGGGATGGCGTGTGGATATGTCCGGCGGCATGGTTTCCGCCTATAAATCCGCCGAGGATCCCACCAGCGTGTCCGTGATGACCTGGGAGACTCCCTATGCGGACGATACCCCCGCCGACGTGTGGGAGATGTATAAGGGTGAATTTGGGAGCGTCTTCGCCGATTTCACCGTGGAATCCTCCACCACCATGCTTCTGGACGGCGCCGCCGCCGAGAAGTACGTGTACACCGGCAAGCTGGCGAACAACACCTTCCGTTATACCCAGGTGATTACCGTCCGCCACAGCGCCGCCTATCTGATCACGGTTACGGAGATCACCACCTCCAATGCGGATCACACCGAGGATATCACCGCCATTCTGGACAACTTCCGCTGGAAATAATGGATATGATCTATTTTGATAACAGCGCCACCACGGCGCCCTATCCTTCCGTCATTGAGGAGATGACCCGCACCCTGACGGAGGAGTGGGGAAATCCCTCTTCCGTCCACACCGTGGGCATTCACGCCCGATCTGTGCTGGACGAGAGCCGCCGCCGTGTGGCCCGTGCATTGGGCATCCGCCGGGAAGAGGAGGGCAGGGTGATCTTCACCTCCTCAGGAACCGAGGCGGATCAGCTGGCCATTCTGGGATCGGTTTACGCCAAACGCCGTCCCGAAAGAAACGGCAGCCGGGGCAAGATCCTCACCACGGACAGCGAGCATCCCGCCGTGGAGGAATGTATGAAACGGCTGGAGGCCGACGGCTTCACCGTTTGCCGTGTGCCCACCCGGGGCGGCATCCTTGATATGAATTTCATCCGGGAAAACGCCGACGGCGCCATTCTCGCCAGCTTTATGCTGGTCAATAACGAAAGCGGCGCCCATTACGACGTGAAAACCGCCTTTTCCTTCGTGCGGGCGTTGTCCCCCGATTGCGTAACCCATACGGACGCCGTCCAGGGATTCGGCAAGGTCCGCTTCACCCCCGCTATGCTGGGAGCGGATATGGTCACCGTCAGTGCCCATAAGATCGGCGGTCCCAAAGGGATCGGCGCACTCTTTGTGGCGGCCCCCATCTTCAAAGCACGCCGCCTGATCGCCATGACCCCCGGCGGGGGCCAGGAGGGCGGATTCCGCTGCGGCACGGAGAATATGCCCGGCATTGCGGGCTTCGGCGAGGCCTGCCGATTGCTTACGGAAAATGCCGCCGACAACGCCGAAAAGGTGAAAGCCGTGAGAGAAGCGATCCTTCAGGGCCTTGCCCCCTACGGGGACGCGGTGCGTGTCAATCAGCCTGCGCGCGGCATCGATCATATCATCAGCCTGACCGTCCCCGGCATACGGAGCGAAACGCTCCTCAATTTCTTCTCCGAGCGCGGCATCTGCATCTCCGCCGGATCGGCCTGCTCCGCACGGTCGCGGAACATCAGCCGTGCCATGACGGCTTTCGGACTTACCGATAAGGAAGCGGACGCCACCGTCCGCGTCAGCCTGTCCCCGCGGAATACCGTGGAGGAAGCGAAAATCTTCACCGATGCCATGGCCGACGCATTGCAATTACAGCATTTTTCGTGAAAAACACCCCGACAGATTTTTTAAGTCTGTCGGGGCAATTTTGTACTACTCATATATTTTTCCCATATATAGGATTCTCGCTATTACGGAGTAATCGATTTTATTCCAATCAATATCGTTATATTGGCATTTCGAGAAATCATTAACCCATGCTATCATCGCGTCTAAATATTCATCAATAGAATCACGTTCCCATTCCTGCGAATTTTCCCGATAATCATTAATAAGCATTTTCATAAAGTGCAGCAGGGACTCTTTGTCAGTAACACCATCGATGCATTTATCCCAATCATTCATGCCTTCGTCCTCCTAAACATCTTTGATTTTCGTTTTATCTCCAATCTCGCCTTTGTATTACAATGCAGAGGGCAAAGCCCATACCCCTTATTCTATGGTATTCAAATACTTGTAATACCACCGCTCGGGATTTTCATAGATGTATTTCCTGCGCGTTTCATAATCTTCTCTATCGCGAACGATATGCTCGGCAGACGATCGTTGAAATATTTTTTCTATCCCGTATTTTTGTTTGCAACTCCGCGAAGTCAAGGATTTAAACGAGCAAATCACATCATCCAGGGTAGGGGAGGGGCTTGCTCCTCCCGCCTTCCCGTGCAGAAATATTACCGCATGGATATGGTCGGGCATAATGACATAATCTTTCACGCAAACGGTTGAAAATCTCTGTTCTATTTGCAGTAAATGCTCTTTTACGATTTCCCCGCAGGGCTTTAATTGTATGGCATATGCGGGAGGAGCAAGCCCCTCCCCTACCGCAGAGTCGTG
>JBGVKV010000072.1:0-13605 GCA_045123975.1 Eubacteriales bacterium
AGGCCACCAAGCGAAGCTTTGAGCTTGGCGTGGAGGCTGCATCCCAGCCCGGCGCCCGCCTGGGCGACGTTGGCGCCGCCATTGACGGATATGTAACAAAAATGGGTTATTCCACTGTGAAGAAATTCGTCGGACACGGCATCGGTCAGGACCTTCATGAAGATCCTAACGTTCCGAACTTCGGAACACCGGGCCGGGGTGTCCGCCTGTGCAACGGCATGACGATCGCCATTGAGCCGATGGTCAACGCCGGCGGCGCTGGGGTTTACGTCCTCCCCGACGGATGGACGGTGAAAACCACGGATAAATCCCTGTCTGCTCATTACGAGCATACGGTGGCTCTGACAGCGGACGGCCCGATCCTTCTGACAAAAATCTGAGGCCGAGAGGAGGAGATTCTTTTGCCAAAGGATGACGTAATGGAATTTGAAGGTACGGTTGTGGAAGTACTTCCGAATGCGACCTTCAAAGTCAAGCTTCCGAACGATATGATCGTAACCGCCCATATCTCCGGAAAGCTCCGAATGAACTATATTAAGATTCTGCTGGGCGATAAGGTAACGGTCGAGGTTTCTATCTACGATCCTACGAAGGGCAGAATCACCTGGCGCAGCAAATAAGCTGAGCTTATATTTCTGAAAGGTGGTAGCAACTTTGAAAGTAAAGCCTTCCGTTAAGAAAATCTGCGACAAGTGCAAGATTATTAAGCGCAACGGTCATGTAATGGTCATTTGCGAGAATCCGAAGCACAAGCAGAGACAGGGCTGATAAATCAGCCGAACGCGGAAAAACCGCGTCATAAAAACTCAAAAGAGGTGAATAAATAATGGCTCGTATATCCGGTGTTGATATTCCGAATTCCAAACGCGTCGAGATCGCGCTGACCTATATCTACGGAATCGGTCTGAAGAGCTCCAAAGATATCCTGGCTAAAACCGGTATCAATCCTGACATCCGTGCAAAGGATCTCACCGAGGACGATATCGCGAAGCTCCGTGACGAGATTGAAAATAACTACACCGTAGAAGGTGAACTCCGCCGCGAAGTTGCGATGAACATTAAGCGCCTTGTTGAGACGAACTGCTACCGTGGCATCCGTCACAGAAAAGGTCTGCCGGTTCGTGGACAGCGCACTAAGACCAATGCGAGAACTCGTAAGGGTCCCGCTAAGACTATCGCAAATAAGAAGAAGTAAAGGAGTGACCAAGTTTCATGGCTAAGGCAACTGGCGCAAAGAAAGTAATCAAGAAACGCCGCGAGCGTAAAAATATTGAGAAGGGAACTGCGCACATCAGCTCTACCTTCAACAACACGATCGTGACCATCACGGACACTGCCGGAAACGCAATCAGCTGGGCATCTGCCGGCGAAATGGGTTTCAAGGGTTCCAGAAAATCTACTCCTTATGCCGCTCAGACCGCTGCTGAGGTTGCAGCTAAGGCTGCCGTTGAGCACGGTATGAAGACCGTTGAAGTGTTTGTAAAGGGCCCCGGTCCGGGACGTGAGTCCGCAATCCGCGCTCTGCAGACTGCCGGTCTGGACATCACCCTGATCCGCGATGTAACCCCGATCCCGCACAACGGCTGCCGCCCTCCGAAGCGCAGACGTGTTTAATTGAAATAGGAGGATAAATCAGTATGGCTAGATATACAGGACCTTCCTGCAAGCTCTGCCGCAGAGAAGGCAAAAAGCTGTTCCTGAAGGGCGATCGCTGCCTGAGCGATAAGTGTGCTGTAGCTAAGCGCCCCAACGCGCCCGGCCCTCACACCCAGGCCCGTAAGTCTGTGAAGGAGTACGGTCTCCAGCACAGAGAGAAGATGACTGCACGCCGTTACTATGGCGTACTCGAGAACCAGTTCCACACCTACTACGAGAGAGCCGACAAACAGGAAGGCGTAACCGGTGCAAACCTTCTGAGCCTGCTTGAGCGTCGTCTGGACAACGTAGTATACAGAATCGGTCTCGCAAGCAGCCGTAAAGAGTCCCGTCAGCTGATCCGTCACGCTCACTTCACTCTGAATGGCAAGAAGGTAGACATTCCTTCCATCATTCTGAAGGTTGGCGATGTGATCGCACTGAAGGATAAGTCCCGCTCTTCTGCTAAGTTCAAGGCTTTGGCTGAGCAGATGGAAGCTGTAATTACTCCCAAGTGGCTGGAAGTAGACAAGGATAACTTCTCCTGCAAGGTAATCGCAATTCCTCAGAGAGACGATATCGACTTCCCGTTCGAGGAGCAGCTTATCATCGAGCTTTATTCCAAGTAATAACCTGCCGGCGGTGTCTTGAATATCCCGGTAGGTACGCTCCCCTGAAGGGCAGGGCTGCGTAAACGATCCGGTGTAGCGCACACCCCATGGCAAAAATCCGTCTTACCCAGCAAATTTTGTGGATTTGCATACAAGAATAAACGGAGGGTTATTATAAATGATTGAAATTGAAAAGCCGAATATTACGACAGTAAATCTGTCGGAAGATGGCCGAAACGGTAAATTTATTGTTGAGCCTCTGGAGAGAGGTTACGGGGTTACCCTCGGAAACTCCCTCCGCCGTGTACTGCTCAGCTCTCTGCCCGGTGTGGCTGTAACCAGCATCAAGATCGACGGCGTTCTGCACGAGATCTCCACCATCACCGGTGTGAAAGAGGACGTATGTGAGATCGTTCTGAACGTTAAGGGTATCACCGCGAAACTGCACGGCGATTCTCCCAAGATGGCAGTAATCGATATGACCGGTCCCTGCGTAGTCACCGCCGGTGACATCAACCAGGATGCCGATCTGGAGATTCTGAATCCCGATCATCACATCGCAACTCTGGGCGAGAACGTTCGCTTCTATATGGAACTGACCATCGACCACGGTCGCGGTTACGTTTCTCAGGAGAAGAACAAGCAGCTGTACACCCAGGCTAATCAGGGTGCATCCGCTCCTATCGGCACCATTTTCACCGACTCTATTTACACGCCTGTTTACAACGTAAACTACACCGTGGAAAATACCCGTGTCGGTTCGAATACGGACTACGATAAGCTGACGCTGGATGTTCTTACCAACGGCACGATCTCTGCCAAGGAAGCGATTTCGCTTGGCGCCAAGATACTCAACGAGCATCTCAATTTGTTCGTCGATCTTTCCGACGAGGCAAAGAACGCTGAAATTATGGTTGAGCGTGAAGAGACAATCAAGGAGAAAGTCCTTGAGATGACCATTGAGGAGCTTGACATGTCTGTACGTAGCTTCAACTGCTTGAAGCGCGCAGGCATCGACACGGTTGAAGACCTTACCAACCGTACGGAAGAGGATATGATCAAGGTCAGAAACCTCGGTAAGAAGTCGCTGGAAGAGGTCATTCTTAAGCTGCACTCCCTCGGCTTGGAACTCAAGAAAGAGGAAGAGTGATTCGCACCAAACTGGGTGCATAAATAGTTTTGCAAAGGAGGACATAGACAATGCCCGGTACCAGAAAACTTGGAAGACCTACCGCTCATAGAAATTCTATGCTGCGCGGCATGGTTACCTATCTGATAGAAAACGGTTCCATTGAGACTACTCTCACCCGTGCAAAGGAAGTACGTTGCATCGCTGAGAAGATGGTTACTCTTGGCAAGAAAAATACTCTTGCTAGCCGCCGTGCTGCTCTCGCTTACATCACTAAGGAGGATGCAGTTTCCAAACTGTTCAACGTAATCGCTCCTAAGTATGCAGAGATCAGCGGTGGTTACACCCGCATCTACAAGCTCGGACCCCGTCGCGGCGACGGCGCTGAGATGGCTCTGATTCAGTTCGTTGAGCCCGCAGCAAAGGCTGACGAGGAAGCAAAGTAATTTGCAAGTTGCTTGATGCATAATAAAACCTCCCCACGGTTATCCGCGGGGAGGTTTTTTCATAGAAAACCCCGGACACCTGAGGAGCCCGGAGTTATTTTTTGTATTGAATTAAATCCGATATGTCACAATCGAGGGCATCGCACATACGGTCGAGAATATCGCTGTCATAACGGACAACCTTGTTCTTGTAATAATTGTCCACGATTTGAAATCGGATTCCGGTGCGCTTGGCCAGCTCATAGCGAGTAATGCCATGGGAATCCAAAAAAGCATCCAGTGTCAGTCGAATCACCGTATCACTCCCTTTCTGTATATATTCTAATAGATGTATACTTCGTTGACAATTACCATATTAAAGTGTATACTTATATAAATATATACAGGCGGAGGGGAAATTATGAAGCTATTGATCGCGGGCTCCAGGAGTATTATGGAATTTGATCTTACGGCGTACGTACCCCCTGATACGGAGCTTATCATCAGTGGCGGGGCAAAAGGTGTCGATGCCTTGGCGGAACAGTATGCGGATGAACACCGCATCTCGAAACTTATCCTGCACCCCCGGTACGATTTGTATGGCAAAGCGGCACCGTTGAAAAGGAACGAAGCGATGGTGGAATTGGCGGACTACGTTCTTGTTCTATGGAACGGTACGTCCCGCGGGACGAAACATACGATGGAATATGCGCGGGCAATGGGGAAACCAATCACCGTTGTTCGGTGCGAAAACTCAGTTCCATCCCCTAAATAATTAAAAAAGTTTTTGTGGGGTGTGGGGAACTTTTTTCAAAAAGCTCCCCATTTTTTCGTCCTCCCAATCCATAATAGGCATAACACGTTCAGGCAGGTCATCAGCGAGATCACCAGATCCCCGATCTGCCACATCATCCCCGGTGAGATCACGGACCCGATCAGAATGGCGCAAACAGACATCGTTAGATAGATCCTCCTCGCCGTGCGCCCGGGCAGGAAGTACCGCAGTGCTTCCATACCGTAGCAGCTCTGACAGACCACGGTGGCAAAAGCAAACAGCACAATGGCGATCCGCAAGATCCAGCCCGCCAGAGATGCCAGCCACGGCCCGCCAATGCTTTCGCACAGCCCGCTGTATGCCGCCAGCGACAATTCGATTCCGTCCAAGCCCCGTGTATTCGTATAGAGAAGAATTACCAGCGCCGTCAGCGTGCAGAGAAGTATCGTGTCCGCAAACACCTCGAAAATTCCGAGACATCCCTGATGATGGGGGCTGGGTGTGTCCGCCGACGCGTGGGCTGTGGGAGACGTGCCGCATCCCGCTTCATTGGAAAAGATGCCCCTCGTGATCCCAAAGCGAACGGCACGGCTGATGCCGAAGCCGGCAAGGCCGCCCACCGCCGGCTGCAGACCCCAGGCTTCCTCCCAAATCAGCCGCAGAACCGACGGGATCCGGCCGGCGTTAGCCGCAAGAATCAAAAGGGATAACCCCACGTACAGAATGCTCAGTGCGGGTATCATATACATGCTCAAGGCAGACACCTGCTTCGTGCCGCCGTAGGACGCCGCCACAGCCAGTGCGGCAAAGAGGATCCCGAAGAGAAGCGGCGGCAGGGGCACGCAGGAAACCGCAGCCCGCACCTGAATGATGTTTCCCGTCAAAAGAGCATTGGCGGTGCAGAGCAGTGCAAAGGTGCCGCCGATGAGAATGGCACATCGCCGCCCCCTCCCGGTGCGGGCTGTCGCGGACAAGGCGTCCCGCATATAATACATAGCCCCGCCGAAGTAGGCGGTTTTTCCGTTTTCCGTGCGATACCGCCGCCATCGCACTGCCAGAGATACCTCCACGTATTTGACGCTCATGGCGGCAAGGGCGCCGAGAAGCATCCATAAAACGGCACCGGCTCCTCCCGCCACGATGGCAGTAGCCACGCCGGCCACGTTCCCCACGCCCAGCGTGCCTGCCAGAGCCATGGTCAAAGCGGCTACCGGGGAGGATCCGCCGGCGGTAGCGGCAACCCGCAGGTCCTTAACGAATCGGATGGGATGGAGGAAGTAAAAGAACCGCATCCGGATGCCAAACCACAGCCCGGCTATCAGCAGAAGGGCAGGGGTAATAACGCCGGACAACACAGACAGCATGATTTCCAAGGGCGAAATCTCTCCTTTGCGGTGTATTTATTTATGTATATGTACCGTGGACACGAAGAATGTCTGTTTAGCACTCACGAAGGAAGAGGGTTAATTTCAGCCAAAAAACCAAATGTTAATTAAATGTGAATGTTCGAAAAAAACCTTGATTTTTCCAAGGAAATGGTATAGAATAATACCCGTAGGGTTGGCACTCCAAAAATATGAGTGCTAACGCAAGAGAAAATTAACGAATGATGCGTGCGACAAAAATCGCACCGTACAGGAGGTATACTATGACGATTAAGCCTTTGGCAGACCGTGTTGTGGTTTGCGCCGTTGCGGCTGAGGAAACCACCAAGAGCGGCATCGTACTGCCCGGTACTGCACAGGAGAAGCCCCAGGTAGCTGAGGTTGTGGCCGTGGGTCCCGGCGGACTGGTTGACGGCAAAGAGGTCGTTATGACCGTTAAGGTTGGTGACAAGGTAATCACCAGCAAGTATGCAGGCACGGAAGTTAAGTGCGACGGCAAGGAATACAATATCGTTCGTCAGAGCGACATTCTCGCTATCGTTGAGTAATCGGAGGATTGAATCATGGCAAAAGATCTGCTTTATGGAATTGACGCGCGCAACGCGCTGATCGCCGGCGTAGATAAGCTGGCAGATACTGTGAAGATCACCCTGGGTCCCAAGGGCCGCAACGTAGTTCTGGATAAGAAATACGGCGCTCCCCTGATCACCAACGACGGTGTTACCATCGCCAAGGAGATCGAGCTGGAGAACGCAGCGGAGAATATGGGCGCACAGCTGGTTCGCGAAGTGGCTACCAAGACCAACGACGCAGCCGGCGACGGTACCACCACCGCAACTCTGCTGGCGCAGGCATTCATCCACGAAGGTATGAAGAACGTGGCTGCCGGTGCTAATCCCATGATCGTTCGTAAGGGTATTCAGAAGGCTGTTGACCGTGCGGTTGAGGCTCTGAAGGCCAACTCCAAGAAGGTGAACGGCACTGCGGACATTGCCCGCGTTGGTACCGTTTCCTCCGGCGACGAAGTGATCGGTCAGCTGATCGCTGACGCTATGGAGAAGGTAACCGCAGACGGCGTTATCACCGTAGAGGAGTCCAAGTCCGCTGAGACCTACTCCGAAGTGGTGGAAGGTATGCAGTTCGACCGCGGCTATCTGTCCCCCTACATGGCTACCGACACCGATAAGATGGAAGCTGTCCTCGACGACGCTCTCATCCTCATCACCGAGAAGATGATCTCCAACGTGCAGGATATCCTGCCCCTCTTGGAGCAGATCGTGCAGGCCGGCAAGAAGCTGCTCATCATCGCTGAGGACGTAGAGGGCGAGGCTCTTACCACCCTCGTTCTGAACAAGCTCCGCGGTACCTTTACCGTAGCGGCTGTTAAGGCTCCCGGCTTCGGTGACAGAAGAAAAGAAATGCTCCGCGACGTGGCAGTTCTCACCGGCGGTGAGGTAATCTGCGACGAGCTGGGACTGGATCTGAAGGATACCACCATGGCACAGCTGGGCCGTGCAAGACAGGTTAAGATCAATAAGGACAACACCATCATCGTTGGCGGCTACGGCGAGGCTGAGGAGATCAAGAATCGCATCGCACAGATCAAGGCCGGCATCGAGAACACCACCTCCGACTTCGACCGCGAGAAGCTCCAGGAAAGACTGGCTAAGCTGTCCGGCGGCGTAGCCGTAATCAAGGTTGGTGCGGCTACCGAAACCGAGATGAAGGAGAAGAAGCTCCGCATCGAGGACGCTCTGAACGCAACCCGCGCGGCTGTGGAAGAGGGCATCGTTCCCGGCGGCGGAACCGCTTTCCTGAACGTAATTGCTGACGTAGCAGCTCTCTTGGAGAGTGCAGAGGGCGACGAGAAGACCGGTATCCAGATCGTTGTAAAGGCGCTGGAGGCTCCCGTTCGTCAGATCGCTGCCAACGCAGGCTTTGAGGGCTCTGTGATCATCGATAAGATCCAGTCCAGCGGCAAGAAGGGATTCGGCTTTGACGCATACTCTGAGCAGTATGTGGACATGATGGAGGCCGGCATCGTGGATCCTACTAAGGTTACCCGTTCCGCACTCCAGAACGCTTCTTCCGTTGCATCCACCGTTCTCACCACCGAAGCGCTGGTTGTGAGCCAGCCTGAACCCGTTCCCGCGGCTCCTGCCGGCGGTATGGGCGGCATGGGCGGTATGTATTAATTAAAAACGCTTTTGCTTGCGGGGGAATCTTTTTGCAAAAAGGATTCCCCCGCACCCCTTTCAAAAACCTAAAAACAAAAAAGAGGGATACAGTTTTGGCTGTATCCCTTATTTTTATTGAGTATGGTTTTCGCGGGGTGTGACGTATCTCTATCCCCTATCAAATCACGAAGCCGCCGTTGACACCCAGCACCTGTCCCGTGATGAAACGTGCCCCTTCGCTGGCTAAGAACACGCAGGACGCCGCCACGTCCTCCGGCGTGCCGATGCGGCCTACCGGGGTTTCCTCCGCCAAGGCGGCCAGATCCTCTTCCGTGAAGCAGTCCAGCATAGGTGTGCGGATTGCGCCGGGCGCGATGCAGTTCACGGTGATGCCTGAGGGTGCCACTTCTTTTGCCAGCGCCTTGGTCAGACCGATCACGCCCGCTTTAGCGGCGCTGTAAGCCACCTCGCAGGATGCGCCCACTTGCCCCCACATGGAGCTGACGTTGATGATCGTGCCCTGCTTCTTTCGGATCATCTCCGGCAGAGCGGCCCGGCAGGTGCGGAACGTGCCGCTCAGATTCACGTCGATCATCCTATCCCAGTCCTCGTCCGTCAGATCGGTGAACAGCTTCTGCTCCGCAATGCCCGCATTGTTCACCAGCGTGTCTATAAAACCGAATTCTTCCGCCGCACGCTCAAACATAGCCTGTACGGCACCCGTATCGGACAGATCTGCCTGCAGGGGCAGGGCAGTGACGGAGTAAGTCTGCGCCAGGCGGGCGGCCAAAGCCTTCGCCCGCTCTTCACCCTTGTGATAATGCAGGACCAGGCCGTAGCCGGCACGGGCAAATCCCTCTGCGATGGCGGTGCCGATGCCGCCGGAGGCACCGGTGATCAAAACGTAATGCATAGCGGTCTCCTTTGTGAAAAAATAAGGGCTGTCGCGGATTCGCAACAGCCCTCACTTGGATTATTACTGCTCTTCGCCCTCGAAGGACTGGTAAGCTTCCGGATTATCGGTGGAGTACATAACGGGGGTCTCCTCTGCTGCTTCCTCAACAACTTCCTCAGCGGGAGTCTCGATCAGCGCACGGATGGACAGACCAACCTGATGCTTCTCATCATCGATGGAAACGATCTTAGCCTCAACGCTCTGACCAACGGAGAGAACGTCATCGGGCTTAGCGATCTTGTGATCGGCGATCTGGCTGATGTGGATCAGACCGTCCACACCGTCCACGATCTCAGCGAATGCACCGAAGGGCATCAGAGATACGATGGTAACGGTAGCGGTGTCGCCAACGGAGTACTGGTTGTTGAATACGAACCAGGGATTGGTCTCCTCGGTCTTGTAGCCCAGGGAGATGCGGCCGCGCTCACGGTCGAAGGACTTAACGAATACGCGGAGCTGATCGCCCACCTTAACGGCGTCGGATGCACGGCGGATGCGCTTCCAGGACAACTCAGAGGTATGTACCATACCGTCTACGCCGCAGCCCAGATCAACAAATGCGCCGTAATCCATCAGGCTCTTAACCACACCGTCGTAGATCTTGCCCTCTTCGATCTCGTTCCAGAAAGCTTCCTGCTCTGCCTTCTTCGCTTCACGGAGAATAGCGCGGATGGAGCCGTAGGCTCTCTTTCTGTCTTCCTTGATCTCGATGATCTTGATCTGCTGGGTGGTGCCAACGATGGAGGACAGATCGCCATCCTTCGGAACACCGGTCTGGGAAGCGGGGATGAATACGCGAACGCTCTTTACAGAGATGATCACGCCGCCCTTAACCGCCTCAACGATGCGGCCTTCCAGGGTCTCGTTGTTCTCGTAAGCTTCAACGATCTTAACCCAGTTTGCGTCGTTGTCTACGCGGGTCTTGTCCAGGGTTGCGATACCGTCGATATCGCTTACCTTGATAACCTTTGCCTTGATTTCGTCACCGACCTTAAACAGCTCGGAGAGCTTTGCAGAGGGATCATCGGTCAGCTTTTCGTGAACGATAACGCCCGTCGTCTTGGAACCAAGGTCAAGATGGATCTCGTTCTGAGAGATCGAGGTGATGACACCGGTTACTACGTCTCCTGTATTTAAAGTTTTGAGTGATTTCTCGAGCAGTTCTTCAAAATTTTCCATTTGCTCAGCCATTGTTTGTTGTACCTCCTGTATTACGCTGCGCGGCGTCGATGCACCGGCAGTTATGGACACTGTTTGACTTTCCCTGAAATCTATATCCTGCAAGTCCGAGACGCTCTCCACCAAATAGGTGCGGGGACATCTCGAGCGGCAGACCTCATAGAGCTTCAGGGTGTTGGAGCTGCTTCTGCTGCCGATGACGATCATTGTATCGGATCTCTCGGCGAGAGCAGCGGCTTCCGTTTGCCTTTCTTCAGTCACACTGCATATTGTATCAAAAATTTGCGCGTTTGTATATACCTTTTTGAGAATTTCCAAACTTTTTTTCCATTCCGACAGTTTTTGAGTGGTTTGAGAGGCAATACTGACGGTTTTATTGGTCATTTCGCTACCCGGGGTGTCGGCGAGCAGTTTTTCCAGATGTTCTGCATCGGAAAATACGATGCCGCCATTCGCGCAACTCAGGATTCCCCGCACCTCGGGATGATCCTCGGTGCCCAAAAGGTAAAACGTTTTATCTTGGCCGGAATGCTCCTTTGCAATGCGGCGCACCTTTTCCACAAAAGGACAGGTACAATCCAGAATCTGCAGGGTGGGGCACTCGGCCTCGCATTCCCGGAGCAGCTTGACAGTGGATTCCACCTCACCGTGGGCACGGATCACTACGGTGATGGCTTCGCCGGCACGGGCCCGCTCACACAGTGCGGGAATGTCTGCGGTGGAGATCTCGCTTACCCCTGCGTCCCGCAGGGATTTACAGTAGCCGTCGTTATGGATCAGCCGGCCCAGCGTGCAGATGTGGCTTTGTCCGGCCCGAAGGGCGTTTTCCACGGTTTCCGTGGCACGGCGCACGCCGAAGCAGAATCCCGCATGGGATGCAACCGTGATCTTCATTCCGTCACCTCATCGGAAGGCTTGGCCTCGGGCAATGCCCGATCGAATCCGCCCAGACGGCAGATGTCGCAGAAAATCCGCTCCGACGCGGCCAGATATTCCCGCCGTCCTCCGTTCTCATAGCCGAATTCCTCAAAGGGAATGGGCTTGCCCACGATCAGCTTGGTGGGGCTGAAGGGACGTACCCGATTGTGCTTCGTTGCAATGCACACCGGCAATACCGTAGCCTTGGTGTGCCAGGTGATCATACCCACACCGCCCTTGATGGGAGTGGTGGCGGGATCCACGCCGGGATGGCGGGTTCCCTGCGGAAAGATGCCCACCATCTCACCGCTTTCCAGGAAAGCGATGGTTTGCTTGATGGCGCCCACGTCGGCGCCGCCGCGGTCCACCGCATAGGCACCCAAAGCAGACAGGAATTTACCGAGAACGGGTACGGTCATTGCCTCTTTTTTTGCCATATAGCGGATCTGCCGTTTCAGACCGGCAGAGAGGATCAGTACGTCCAGCATGCTGGTATGGTTTGCGCACACCAGGCATCCGCCGTCCGTGGGAATGTTTTCCGGATTGACCACCTTCACGGGGAAGATGGCCCGTACCGGCCACACGAACAGGGTGTAAATCACACGGTAAAATTTCGTCATGAGCGTTTTTCGGCGCATTTCTGCGCGATCAGGTTCATAGCCTCCGCCACGGTTTCGGCAGGGCCCAGATCGGAGTTGTCGATGAACATCGCGTCCTCGGCGGGAATGGCGGGAGCCACGTTGCGCTCTCTGTCTGCCTGATCCCGCCGGTTGGTTTCCTCCAGGATCTGCTCAAAGGAGCAGTCAATGCCCTTGGCACACAGTTCCAGATAGCGGCGCTTGGCACGGGCCGCAGGGGAGGCCACCAAAAACAGCTTGGCATCCGCGTCGGGCATAATGACCGTGCCGATGTCCCGGCCGTCCATGACCACGCCGCCCTTCTGTACCATATCTCTCTGAATCCCAAGTAAGAATTCACGAACGGCGGGGATGGCGGAAACCGCCGATGCCGCCATAGAGATCTGGGGTGTGCGGATCTTTTCGCCCACGTCGGTGCCGTTCAGAAGAACGGTCTGCGTACCGTTCTGGTACGTCAATTCCAAGTGTATATCGCCGAGTCGGGCAGCAACAGCCGGCCCGTCGTGCACGTCAATGTTGTTTTCGGTCATGAACAGTCCGATGGTACGGTACAAAGCGCCCGTATCCACGTAGATCAGTCCCATTTCGTGAGCCAGCGCACGGGCAAGGGAGCTTTTTCCCGCGCCGCTGGGGCCGTCAACAGCAATGTTCAGTTTTTTCATCAGGTTCTCCTATCTGCCGCATCCGCGGCGGTATCAAGTGGAAATATCGTCTTTGGCAAGGACAAACTGCGAAGCACTCTGCCCGGCGGCCACGCCGGTTGAGAATGCGATCTGCAGATTGTATCCGCCGGTATATGCGTCCACGTCAATGACCTCCCCGGCGAAGAAAAGACCGGGTACGTTTTTTGACATCATGGTCTTGGTGTGAAGTCCGTTTACCTCCACGCCGCCGCTGGTGATGATGGCCTCATCGACGGGACGGAAGGAAACGGGGGTGAGGGGAAACTTTTTCAAAGCGTCCCGCAGAGCGGCACGCTCCTCTCTTGTGATGGCGTTGGATTTCTTTCGGGGATCGATACGGCTCAGCCGGATCACGGGATCGATCAACTTCTGGGGAAGCAGATCCGAGAGGGAATTGACAAAATCCCGCTGGGAGTATTTGGTGAGATCGGCAATGAGGCGCGCGTCCAGCGTGGCATCGTCCAAAGCAGGCTTCAGATCGATGAACATCCGGTACTGCCGGATATCCCCCCGCATATGGGCGGAGGCGGACAGCACCAGCGGACCCGATACACCGAAGTGAGTGAAGAGCATCTCGCCCATCTCCGAGTAGACCACCTTATTGCCCGAGGTAACGCTCAGCGTCACGTTTTTCAGGGAAAGGCCGGAGAGGGGAGCGGTATCCTCCTTCGTGATCACGGGGATCAGGGAGGGGATGGGCTCGGCCACGGCCATGCCTGCATCCCGTGCGAAACGGTATCCGTCACCGCGGGAGCCCGTTCCGGGATAGGAGGCGCCGCCAGTGGCTACGATCACGGCATCGGCCGTGTGCTCGCCTGTGGCGGTTTTCACGCCGTATACGCCGCTTTCATTCCGGAGCAGGGAAATAACCTTCTCCTGCACTACCCGCACGCCAAGGCCCTTCATAACCCGTTCCATAGCACCGGAGATGTCCGCTGCCTTATCGGATACGGGGAACACCCGCCGGCCCCGCTCCGTTTTCAGCGGCACGCCGTTTTCCTCAAAGAAGGACATAACGTCGGCGGGGGTATAGCGATAGATGGGGCCGGTCAGAAATTTGCGGTTCTTGGTCACGTTTTCCAGTACTTCGGCCGG
>JBGVKV010000073.1:0-2348 GCA_045123975.1 Eubacteriales bacterium
CTACCCAGGGCATCGGCCTGAGCGGTCTGTCTCAGATGAGCAGCGGCATCAGCCTGTCCGGTACCGCACTGGAATTGAAGGTTGTAAAGCCTCAGCACTTTGACAGCGTTCCTCAGATCGCTGATCACCTTCTGAACAAGCGCACCGTCGTTCTCAATCTGGAGAACACCAACAAGGAGACCGCACGCCGTCTGATCGACTTCCTGTCCGGCGTTGCTTACTCCATCGACGGTTCTCTTAAGAAGATCGCATCCAACGCATACGTTATCACGCCCAGCAACGTGGACGTGGGCGATGCACAGCTTCGCGACAAGCGTCAGCGCGCTGAACAGCAGGAATCTGCTCCTGCCGCTGAGAACGATCTGGGCGAGTTCTAAGATACTCTGCCAATAAAACAAAGGCAGCATCCGTTGCCTTTTGTTTTGATGCCGATTTTCGGTACTATACTGTATAACGACGGCGGGCAGCATATTTTATGCTGCCCGCGTGCCGATATCGGGCATTTTGCCCCCACCACCCGAAAGGAGTTTCCCTTGACTGCCCTCATTGTCTTTATTTCACTTTTGGCCTATTGGATGATCTCGGCCATTCAGGCACTGATGACGATCCGCGCCATCGCCAGCTGGTTCTTCCCCGGGGAAGACAGCGCCTTCCAGCGTTTTCTGGTGGTTACGACGGAGCCGTTTATTATCCCCGTGCGGGCGATTCTGGATCGGTTTGAGGCCATTGCCGCCCTGCCCATCGATATCTCCTTTTTGGTCACCTTCATTCTTTTGTCCGTACTTCAATCTCTTCTGTGAGGATCTATGAAATTCATTTCTGATAAATATCTGGATGACGGAAGCCGCCGTCTTATGGCACGCGCCGCAGAGCTTGTCCGCAGAGAAGCCTACGATACCGCTTTCTCCGATTTTCTCACTCCCCGTGAGCAGCGTCTGTTTTATGCCGCCTGTGCCGCGGAGGGACAGGCTGACCGTCTCTTTTTCTATGGAGGCGCCCCCGGAGCGGAGCGCCGCATCGCGGTTCTCGTGCCCGAATGGCTGCTCTCCGACATGCCCGCCGGGGATCCTTTCGGTGAGGTGCGGGAGCAATACCTCTCTTCCCTGATTGAAAATGAAACCATCGACGTTTCCTCCGCCCTGGCCGCCGTTTCCCTGACGGGCAGCGACTACGGCTCCCTTACCCATCGGGATTGGCTGGGCGCCATTCTGGCGCTGGGCATTGAGCGGCACGTGCTGGGCGATATCGCCGTGTTCGACGAGCACCGGGCGTTCGTCTTTCTGAAGCCCTCGATGGTTCCCTTCGTTACGGAAAATCTGACGCATGCCGGCTCGGACACCGTCCGCGCCCAGGCTGTTACCTTGCCCGACGGCTTTGAGATCCCCCGCTCCTTCGAGCGGATTGAGGCCAGCGTGGCCTCCCCCCGCCTGGACGGCGTGGTACGGGCACTGACCAATCTGTCCCGCAGCGATGCCGCCTCTCTGGTTTTAGCAGGCGACGTGGAGCTGAACTATTTCCCTGAGGAAAAGACCGATGCACCCGTGGAGGATGGGGACACGTTGTCCATCCGGGGATACGGAAAGTACATCATTGATTCCGCCAACACTGTGACCCGCCGGGGCCGAAACCGCCTGGTGGCACGCAAATATAAATAAGTCGGAGGATCGCCATGTTACTGCCGCAGGAAATCCGCAACCACACCTTCGGCCGCGCCATTCGCGGCTACACCACCGCCGAGGTGGATGAGTACATAAACTTTCTGGCCGACACGGTGGATTCCCTTAACCGGGAAAATGCCGAGCTGGAGCAAAAGCTGAGTATTGCCCTGGAAAAGCTGGCAGAACTGCAGGAACGGGAAGCCCGCGTTGCCCGTCTGGACACGGAGATGCGCCGTGCCGCCGCCACCCTTCTTCACGAAGCGGAAAAACAGCAGAAAAAGATTCTGGAGGAAGCCCACGCGTATGCGGATCGGGTGATCGCCGACGCGGATGCCCATATGGCCATCCAGAAGAAGGTCCGTGAGGAGATCCGCGAGGAGGTTCTTCGCTTCAAGAACGATCTGTATGCCCGCTACGGCCAGCATATCGATCAGCTGGAGGCAATCGCCGGCGCTACGGCCAAGATGGCCTTTGAGGATTCCCCCGCCGCACCCGCGGCGATCGAGTCCGTGATGGAGCCCACGGTGGAAAGCACGCCTGTGGCTGTACCGGATCCGGTGGAAACGATTGTTGAGGTGACCCCCTCTGTGATTGCGGAAGCTCATGAGGTCATGGCAGAGGTCGAAGATCTCGATAATGCCCAAAACATAGAGCAGATGGATCTCTTCGATTCCATCGACGATACGGAAG
>JBGVKV010000074.1:0-3584 GCA_045123975.1 Eubacteriales bacterium
CCTCCTCGGTTTTGAGGAAAGCTACGGATATCTGAAAGGCACGTACGCCCGCGATAAGGATGCCGTTGTTGCTTCCCTTCTGATCTGCGAGATGGCGGCATACTACAAGACCCGCAATATGACGCTGATCGATGCGCTGGATGAAATCTTCGAGAAGTACGGATATTTCCGCGAAAGCGTTATCAGTATCTCTATGGACGGCCTGGATGGTGCGGAAAGAATGGCAGCAATGATGAGCGGACTTCGTAAAAATCCGCCCAGTGAGATCGGCGGTAAGAAAGTTGCCATCTTCAAGGATTTCCTGGAAGAAAAGACGGTCGATTTCCGAAGCGGAGCTGCCTATGGCACGGGGCTTCCCAAATCCGACGTACTGTATTATTTGATGGAGGATGACAATCTGGTGGTTGTCCGTCCCTCCGGCACGGAACCGAAGGTCAAGGTGTATATCCTCGCAAATGGAAAAGACGATGCGGATGCACAGGCCAATGCGGAAGCATGCATCGCAGGCGCCCGCAAACTGATAGAAGGATAAAGGAAACGGTGGGACAGCACTTGCTGTCCCACCGTATTTTATTTATCAAGATATTCGGGAAATAAAATTGAGCAAACGCCAATGGTCTTATATTCCTCCAGAATGTACATGGCATCGCGCTGATATCCCTCAAAGGTCATTCCCGCCTTTTCCATGACGCGGCGGCTTTGCTCATTGCCAAGAATGAATTTTGCCTCGATTCGATGTAGATTCAGTACTCTGAATCCCACATCCATGACTGCCCGAACCGCTTCAAGTGCTATTCCGCGTCCCCAATACGACGGATTCAGTACGTATCCGATTTCCGCAGAGTTATGGTCGTAAGAAAAGGAAGTAAATCCACAGGTGCCGATCATTTTTTGATTCTCACGCAGAATGATGGCCCAATCGTAGAATTCACCGGCACGGTAACGGGTGGCAACGTAGGCCAAATACCGCATGGTCCACGTGGGATTCGGATGTGGCTTCCACGTAAGAAAGCGGGTTACGTCAGGGTTGCAGGCATATTCGTACATATCCCGATAATCGGATTTTTTCAATCGTCTCAATAACAGCCGAGGCGTAGTGAGTTCGGGCGGATCCCGAAAATATCTAAGGACAATATCTCTGTTCATACGGCACCACAACTTAAGATAGGATAATACAATCATTATATACTGTATTCCATCCGTTTGCAAGGTATACAATATGTTTTCGAATTGTAAAATTCTCGAAAATAGGATTGATGGAAATCGAATTATGTGGTATCATATAGTATATTGCAATCTCGGAGGGACTATCAATGCAAAAGAGAATCGCGTGTATCGGTGCCGGTAATATGGGTGCCGCAATTTTGAGAGGAATGCTCCACAGCGGAAAATTCTCTCCGAGTCAAATTACGGTATTTGACACAGATGCGTCCAAATGCTCAGCCTTTGCCAATGAGGGCTGTACGGTGGCTGAATCTTCGCCTGCGGCGGTGTCTGCGGCGGACGTTGTCCTGCTGGCTGTAAAACCGCAAATGATCGACGCGGTTATGGCGGGATTTGCTCACGTCTGCGCCGGAAAACTGTTTGTTTCCATTGCTGCCGGTGTTACAGTAGCGCGCCTTGAGGCCGCTTTACCCGGTGCGACTGTTATCCGTGTAATGCCCAATACGCCCTTGCAGGTTGGCTGCGGTGTCAGCGCACTCTGCCGCGGACGTGGGGTAAGCAATGATGATTATGCTCTTGCCTGCGATATGTTTGCCTGCTCCGGTATGATCTTTGAAGCGGAGGAGAGCCTCCTCAATCCCGTCACGGCGCTGACTTCCAGCTCTATTGCGTATTTTTCCCGTTTTATCGGGGATATGTGTGCCTGGGGACGCGCAAACGGATTTACGGATGAAAAGCAACTCCTGGAGCTTGTCTGCCGCTCTGCCTCCGGCACAGCAGAAATGCTTCTGAATACGGATTTCGATCCGCGCACTCTGGAGATCGCTGTCACCTCGCCCAAAGGAACAACGGAGCGTGCCATGGCCGTATTCACTGAAAGAAATCTGACAAAAACCGTATCCGATGCCATGGATGCCTGTCTGGCACGTGCTGACGAGCTGTCCGGCAACTGATACACATATATCGGGACAAGCGCGCATATAATCGAACCAAACGAACAATCGGGAGGTTCTCCTATGCCTCAGTCATCCTGTGCCCGCGGAAATTCATTGGACCGTGCTTTCTGTATCGCGCTGCTTGCTGTTGCCGCAACGATAGTTTCGGGCGTTGCCGGATATTACCTGGCTGTCAGTCTTACCGACTTCGGCGCAGGCGGAGTCGCAGCACGTGAATTGAATCCCTATATCGGATGTCAGCTTCCTGTGGAATACCTGTCCCGCGCGGCGCAGCAGTGCCGTTCGGTGCTTCTTCAGTCATTCCTTCTTTGGGTTGCTCCCTATACGAAATTTGATGGACTGCTGAGCGCATGCGTGTTTATTGAGCGCGGCATTTCCCTTGGCCTTGCCCTTCGTTTCTGCGTGGCTGGCTCTGCGGGTTTGTCCGTTACCCTATTGCCACTGCTTTACACAGTAGTGACAGCCATTCTCATTCTGTTTTCCTATTCCCTGCGTGATTCCCATACAGTTCGCCCTGTCGGGGATACCTTCGTACATTTTCTCATTGCATCCGGATTTGCATTTATTATCTATACTGTTACTCCCTGGATTCTATAAGAAAGGATCATCGGAAATTATAATGAACAAGAATTACAACAACGAAACGGAAGAAAAAAAGACTCGCTTTAATCTGTTCGATCGCTTCCGCAAGGAACGGGAGGGTGTTTCTCCGGACGAGCCCAAGGTTCTGGACAATCCCACAGTCGGCAACTTTTTCAAGCTTCTGGGACGGAAAATCAATACGCTGCTGACCGTAAATTTACTGTTCGTGTTTGGCAACTTCCCTATATTCTTTCTGTTGCTTGGTGCTACGGGATACTTCTCCACTGAGAGCTTTTCCCCTTATTATCAACAGTTTGCGCCGCTTCTCGGTGCCTCCTATTTCGATCAGTCCCCCCTGATAGCATCGCTTCTCGGTGTATACGGCATTCAGGCAACGGTATCCGTTCCTTCCACTGTCACATACGTTCTATACGGATTGAGCGCTCTTTTGCTGTTCACTTTTGGCCCCGTATGTGTTGGTACCACCTATCTGTATCGCAGTATGGTGCGTGAGGAAGGAATGTTCATCTGGTCCGACTTCTGGCACGCAATCAAACGGAATTTCAAGCAGGGCTTGCTTTACGGAATTATGGATCTGGCCATCATGGGAATTCTGGTCTACGATCTGTTGTACTTCTACCTGAATCTTGGCGGCGGTACTATGATGTACATATTCTTCTTCCTGACCTTTGCTATGTGCATCGTATATACGTTTATGAGAATGTACATCTATCTTATGATGATTACCTTTGATTTGAGTATTATCAAGCTTTTGAAGAATGCGCTGTTTTTCTCCATCCTCGGCATCAAACGCAACATAATGGCGCTCCTCGCCATTATTGTTGTGGTGGCATTCTGGTACGTGCTCCGTATCGTTTTCTT
>JBGVKV010000075.1:0-15174 GCA_045123975.1 Eubacteriales bacterium
TCCGCCGCTTTTGTCAAGGATGGCAGTTTGTATATTCCCACCTGCTTCTTCTCCTATACCGGTGAAGCACTGGATAAGAAAACCCCGCTGCTGCGCTCTATCGATGAAGTTTCCCGGGAATCTGTCCGAATCCTGCGGCTCTTTGGTGATACGGAAACCACCCGCGTTACTCCCTCTGTGGGCGCAGAGCAGGAATATTTCCTGCTTCCCAAGGATTTGTATGCCCAGCGTGAAGACCTACGGCTGACCGGCCGTACACTGTTCGGTGCCCAGCCCCCCAAGGGCCAGGAACTGGATGACCACTACTTCGGCACCATCCGTACCCGGGTCAGCAGCTACATGAAGGATCTGGACGAGCAACTCTGGCGGCTGGGCATCTTAAGCAAGACCAAGCACAACGAAGCCGCTCCCGCCCAGCACGAGCTGGCCCCCATCTTCACCACTTCCAATATTGCCACCGATCACAATCAGCTGACTATGGAGATCATGCAGCGCACCGCCCGCAAGCACGATCTGGTGTGCCTGCTCCACGAAAAGCCTTTTGCCGGCGTGAACGGCAGCGGCAAGCATAACAACTGGTCCATCTCCACCGATACCGGTGTGAATCTTTTGAATCCCGGTGAAACGCCGGCGGAAAACGCCCAGTTCCTGCTGTTTTTGGCCGCAGTCATCAAGGCTGTGGACGAGTATCAGGATCTTTTGCGCATCTCCGTGGCCGGTGCCGGCAACGATCACCGTCTGGGTGCCAGCGAGGCACCGCCCGCCATCGTGTCCATGTTCCTGGGCGACGAGTTGAACGAGATTCTGGACGCCATCAAGAACGACCGCCCCTACAGTGCCGGTGAAAAACAGCTTCTGAAGGTAGGCGTGCACGTCTTGCCCCGCTTCCCCAAGGATACCACCGACCGCAACCGCACCTCTCCCTTCGCCTTCACGGGCAACAAGTTCGAGTTCCGTATGCTGGGCTCCTCTGCCTCTGTGGCGGATGCCAATACGGTTTTGAATACCGCTGTGGCGGATGTGCTCCGCCAGTTTGCGGATGAACTGGAGGGCAAATGGGACTTTGAGGGTGCACTCCACGATCTGATCCGCCGCACCATCCGGGAGCACGACCGGATCATCTTCAACGGCAACGGCTACGACGATGCCTGGACCAAGGAAGCGGAGAAGCGGGGCTTGTCCAACTACCGCACCACCCCCGATTGCCTGCCCCATCTTTTGGATGAAAAGAATATCGCCCTCTACACCCGTCATAAGGTGTTCAGCGAGACGGAGCTCCACGCCCGGTGCGAGATCCTCCAGGAGAACTACCGCAAGGTGGTCCGCATCGAGGCTTTGACCATGATCGATATGGCAAAAAAGGATATCCTGCCGGCGGTCAGCCGCTACGGTGCCGCATTGGCAACGGCATGGGATGCCAAGCAGAAGATGGGCATCAACGACACCTATGAGCGGGAATGTGCCGCACAGGTGTCCGCCCTCACCGGGGAAATGTACGAAAAGCTTCTCCATCTGGAGAGGGAATTGGAGGCACTTGCCACTGTGACGGATTCTGCGGAGCAGTCTATGTTCTATAAGAATCGAATCCTTCCCGCCATGACGGATCTGCGCCGCGCGGGCGATGCCCTCGAAGCCGTGACCGCCGCCGATTACTGGCCGTTCCCCACCTACGGAGAACTCCTCTTCGGCGTCTGCTGACAAAAAATAAGGGACTGCTGCATAAGGTTCGTACTTTAGAGGACAGTAAAAAAGATGCACGAAAATTTCGTGCATCTTTTAATTTTGTCTTATACCGCAATAAGCAGAACATTTGGGAGCCCAATGTCACTTGTTAGGAGAACCTAAAACCCTTTACAAACTCACAATAAAAAACGAGTTAAAAACAACTCTTGCTATTGCAAAAGTCTTTCAACACATCTTCTCTATTGTTATCATAAATCAAAAACCTTTTTTCTTGTTTTGCAACATCAAAATTGTCCAGTTGGTTTATATCCACCAAAACAACCGCGGCATCACATACAGTGTGTCCTAGAAGTCCGTTCATATTATCCATTTCCTGTTGTAAATATTCTTCTAACGGAATAGATGAAACATCATGGCCGCCATCATAATCCCCACAAAACCATTTTTTCACATCGGAATGATACTCAATAATTGAATTCGGCAGCAATAAGGTTTTTTCGTAAACAAACCAGCCAAATTCCAAGGCATCATTCTTGGGATTGAAAATATAATTTATCGGCAAATGATTTTTTGCAATTTCATTGTAAAAATCAAAATAACAACCCGAGCCTGCAAAAAGTTTATACTTTTTATGTTCTGTCTTATAAAAAAGAGAACGTTTATATTTGAGATAGTCAAGTGGTAATAGCAGTACAAAAAATATTCCTACAAACAACGCTAATAAAATACCAAATATCGTTCCTAAAAAGGTACCTATTTTACCTAATATTCTTTTCACCCTATCACCACCTTGGATTAAGTATACCATACATTTGAGGAGACCGCAAGAAAACAGTGATATGAAAAGAAGGAATGCACTATGATTCCCTTGTAGGGGCGACCACCGGTCGCCCGCGGGCGGTCAATGACCGCCCCTACATTGAGAAGTGTGTTTGGTTGTATCTTTTCAGGTTAATGACGTTGCCCGAATTCGGGAGGGGTTCGCTTTCTATATAGAAAAATAGTTTGAGAGTTTTTGAAAGGGTGCGGGGAAACTTTTTCTAAAAAGTTTCCCCGCATTATTTTATTCAATATTTCAATCCGCCAGGCTGCCCATGGGATCCCAGGGATTCAAAACGGTGGGCTTTTCGTTCAGGATGGCGGCCTTGTCGCCCAGATATTTCTTGTGGACAACGGCCTGATAGATAAACTTGCGGAACCAGCTTTCCGAGGCGATGTGATAACCGCCGTTGGCGCCCTCGGAGCCCCAGCTGTTCTCGATCTTCCAGCGATCCGGCACGCCGTTCTCGGCCAGATTCACACCGGTCAAAACCATAGCGTGATTCATCTGGCTCACGTGATAGTCCAGCATATCCGCCTTGGACATATCGATGTCGAGACCGGAGAGAAGCTCGTAATTGTAGCTGGCGTCGTCCCACTGCTTCTTTGTGGCCTCGCCGTACTTGCCGCAGTCGGAGCCGAACCATACGATCTCGCCGTCCTTCAGCTGGGCCAGCACCGCCGCCTCAAAATCATCCATATCCAGATTCAGATAGGCTACGTCCGCACCGCCGATTACGTTGCCCAGATAGGCTACGGTGTACATCTTGTCAAAGGGCTTGTCGGAGGTGGGCGCGTGAATGATGCTCACGTAATCCTTCAGACGATCGCCGAAGAACTTGTCCCAGAAGGAGCGGGGCGTGTAGCCCTTTTCCATATGGTATTTCTTGTCCTTGTCCACGTACTCGAAATCGAAGGTTTCCGGGATCGTGCCGTAGCAGGATACCAGGAATGCGTAGCATTTTTGAAGCATCTTGTCCTTCTCGGCACGGATCGTCTCCTCATCGGCGCCGGACTGTACCAGGTTCCGGAGAATGGGAGTGCAGCGGCGCAGATAGCGGTTCAGAAGCATGTTGAGGGTGCCGGTGGCAGAGGTCTGCTGGGTTTCGGGCATAGCGTCCTTGGGAACAATGCCGTACTTATTCACGATATTCACAAACATATCCCACTGACCGCCGTCGTGAACGCCGGTGCCCACAATGTAGGAAACGGTGCGGTCGTCGGAGGGCAGATGCGCGGTGTCCAGAATGCTCTCCAGATAGTAGTTTACCCGCTCGAATTTATCCCAGAAGGCCAGATAGCTCTGGGACAACTCAAAGGAGTCCAGATTCAATTCCTTGGCTACGATCTCGCGGAGCACGTTGGCGGCGGCGAACAGCCAGCAGCGGCCGCTCTGCTTCTGGCTGGTGGCCGTCATGGTCTTGATGTCCACGGAGAACTTGAACTGCATCTTCCGTGCGGCCACGGGGTCAAAGGCCAGATCGTTCATGTTTGCCTTGGAAAAGGCGTTTGTCATTACCTGCCGGATGGGATCGGCGGCGTAGGCTTCCTCATAGCGGGTGAGATCGTCTTTCTTGATGTCGGCAGCATTTTTGCGCATAACGGTATCTCCTGTATGTAATGGGTTAGGTTTTGTTTCGGTTTCTGTCCAAATAGTCCTGCAGAATCAGCGTGGCGGACAACTCATCCACGGAGTTCTTCCGTTTTTTGCTGTTCACACCGGTGTCGGACAGAAAACGGTGAGCGGAAACGGTGGTCAGCCGCTCATCGAAGAGCTCAACGGGCAGCCCGGATTCCTCCGCCACAATGCCGGCGAAGGCGCGCACCCGCTCGCAGCGGGGGCCTTCGGTGCCGTTCATGTTCAGGGGCTTTCCGATGATGATTCTGGCAACAGCCTGTTCCTTGGCAAAGGCGGCTACCTGCTCGGCGGTTTTGCGGAGATTGCCGCAGCGGATGCAGCCCGCCCCCACGGCCAGAAGGCCGGTAGATTCGGACAGAGCCAGACCCGTGCGGGCGTCACCGAAGTCCACGCCCAAAAACTTTTCTTTCATAGTCACTCCCAATTATGTCGAAATGGAATCAGCGGCGGGGATGTGCCTCGGCAAAGGCCAGCACTTCCTCCTTCGTGGGGATCGACGTGTACGCGCCGGGGCGGGATACACCGATGGCAGCGGCGCAGTGTCCCATATGGGTGGCATCGAGGATATCCATGCCCTGCAGATAGAAGTGTACCAGCGCGGCGGTAAAGGTATCGCCGGCGGCGGTAGTGTCCACCACGTTTACGGGAATGGTGGGAACGATGTGGGAGAACTTGCCGTCGTAAACGAAGGCACCCCGTCCGCCCAGCTTGATGACGATGTACTTGGCATCCACCATGGAGGACAGCTTATGGGCGGCACGCAGACAGCTTTCCGAATTGGTGGGCTCAATGCCCGTAAAGATCTTCGTTTCCGTTTCGTTGGGAGAGAAGATCTCCACACGTCCCAATTTTTCCAGGGGGAAATCGGCCCGTGCCGGACCTGCGTCCACGAAAACGGGGATATCCTTTTCGTGAGCGAAATGAGCGGCGGCGATCACGGCCTCGTCCGGAATCTCAAACTGGAGATACACGCCGTCGGGATAGCAGGTGAGCGCATCCTCCGCGTCGGCGGCGGTCAGGGAGTTGTTGGCACCGGGATATACGATAATCCGGTTGGCGCCGTTTTCCTCTACCAGAATGGAGGCCAGACCTGTGGCTACCTTCGTGTCCCGTGCGATAAAGCGGGTGTCAATACCCTCCTTTTCGTAAACGGAGAGAAGGCGGTCGCCGTTGGCATCTGCGCCCAGACAGGTGCAGAATACACAGTCGTCGCCCAGACGGGCGTATGTAACGGCGCTGTTGGCGCCCTTGCCGCCGGGTACGTAGCCGTATCCGTTCTCGGTTTCCGTTACGGTTTCCCCTGCGTGGGGAAGGTGATGCATTCTCTGCACGAAGTCCAAATTAGCGGAGCTGACAACAAGGATTCTCTTATCCATAAAATGCCTCCTGTATGCTTTATGTGTAAACACATTGAAATACGAAAAATTAAAAAACAGCTTCTCCCGTTACGTCGGGGCCGGCGATCACCCGGGCGTTGTCCGAGTTGGGATAGCATCGCACGTCCAGTATCCGCTGGTTGGTGCTGCCGCGGAATTTCAGCGTCAGATCCCGCTGTGCAAGAATAAAGGGACCGTCCACCAGAAAGTCCGTGACGGTGAGGAGCTTTTTCACGCTCTCATCGGTTTTGGCTTTCTCCAGCAGGATTTCATACGTGTAGCCGGAATAGGTCATTACGTCCAGTCCCGCCTCGTGGGCGGCACGGCCGATCTCCGAAAGCTCCTCTCCCCACAAAAAGGGCTCGCCGCCGGAGAAGGTTACCCCGCGGAGCAAAGGATTCTCCTTTATGGCATTCCACAGCCGTGCGGTGGAAGAAACGTATCCCCCTGCCGGGTCGTGGGAGTCGGGATTGTGACAGCCGGGACAGTGATGGGGGCATCCCTGCACGAAGATAACGAACCGCAGACGGGGACCGTCCACGATGGATTCACGGACCGCACCGTGCAAACGGATCGGCAGATCCCGTGGGGTATATTGGGAGGTAAAGGTGCGGCGGGGCGTGTGCAGCATGGCGGTGTCTCCGGCTTTCGATAAATTTTAAGTACTGATTATATTATACGGCACAATTTTGACAAAATCAATACGGAAACGAGGGATGATGCTGGAATATTTCGTGTGGGCACGGCATAAAAATTCACAAAAAATATCATACTATCTCTTGCATTGAACAGAAAGTGTTGTTATAATTAGGGTAGAGAAACACTCTGAAATCATATCCGTGGAGGAAATACGAATGGATTGGGGTTTTATCAATATGTTTAAGAAACCGGAAGAAAAGAAAACCAGCGTAGTGAAAGTTGTTCTCATCACTTTGGGCGTAATCGCTGCCGTTGCAGCGGCTCTGGCTGTTCTCTATACGCTGTTCAAAAAATATTTCACCATCACCTTCGAGTGCGGTGACTGCGAGAATTGCGACGAGGACTGCTTTGACGACGAGCTCGCTTTTGACGAGCCTATCTGCTGCGAAGCGGACGATATCCTCGAGGAGCCCATCGCTGAGGCGTAATTCCAAAAAAGAAAATGCCGGAGAAATCCGGCATTTTTTATTTTCATTAAATCCGCCGTAAAAACGACTTGATTGCGCACAGCAGGCTGGCTACTACCATGCCGACGGCGGCAAAGAGGGCCGCGTCGAAAAGGGAAAAGTCCAGACTGCCGTTAATTTTTGCGATGCCGCACTGCTTTTCCGGATTCTCCCGTCGGAAGAAGGTCATCGTTACGTTTACGTCCTCGTTCACCATCAGGCGGTTTCCGTGTCGGAATTGCTGAATCTTGTCTGCGATGAGGCGGCATGCGCCGTTGTCTGTCAGTTTCATAAATCTATACCTCCGGGCGCCTGGCGCCGTATCGAATTCCGCTTAAAAGGGAAGAATATATCCGATCCCCCTTTCATTCTATCATACGGTAGGGGGATTTTCAACGGTGTTTTTCAAACTCGTTAAATTTTCGGCCCATCGCTCAGGGACGAAACGATATTCCGCATATCGGATTTGCTTTTCGCAGAGCGGGCACGGTCCACGATCTCCCGACGGGCCACCTCGTCCAGCCCGGCAAATGCCATCATGGCAGGACCGTTCTGTGCCAGCGCCATCGTAAAGCCCACGGGCAATTCCCCTGCGGGCTGAATGGTAGGATCGTCTTTCACCACGGTATCATCTCCTTTCTTTTGTGATCCGCTTTTAGTATGGGGCTTTTGCTCCGCTTCTATGGCAGGAAAATCGTTTTTTTACCGAAAGAACTTTACATTCGGCGGGATTTCGGGTACAATAAGGAAGAATATTGAATTTTATAAGAACGGATGAAACGTATGCAGATCAGTGAAAACACCCGCAAGATGGCCCGGGAGGCCGAAGTTGCCCTGCGGGACATTTTTGAAGATATTGATGAGATTGCCCGCGTCGGTACCGAGCGGGTTTTGGACGTGTTCCGTGAGGAGCGGGTCAGCGAGGGTATGTTCGCCGCCTCCACCGGCTACGGCTACGGCGATATGGGACGGGATGCCATCGACCGCATCGCCGCAAAGGTGTTCGGAGCGGAGGCAGGCTTTATGCGTCCCTCCATCCTCAGCGGCACCCACGCCCTTACCATCGGCCTGTTCGCCCTCCTTCGTCCCGGAGACGTGATGCTGTCCATCACCGGTGCCCCTTACGATACCCTCCGGGAGGTGATCGGCATGGACGGTGCCAACGGAGACGGCTCTCTGGCGGATTTCGGCGTGGATTACGCCGACGTGGATTTTGCCGCCGACGGCTCCTTTGATTTCGACGGAATCGACGCCGCCCTGAAGCAGTACGGCGATCGGGTGAAGGTCGTCTTTATGCAGCGATCCAAGGGATACCTGGCACGGCCTACCCTGACCGTTGCCCAGATCGGCGAGGCCGTTCGCTTCGTGCGGGAAAGAACCGGCGAGAACACCTACATCGTGGTGGATAACTGCTACGGCGAATTTACCGAAACCACCGAGCCCACCGCCGTGGGCGTGGATATGATCATCGGCTCCCTTATCAAGAATCCCGGCGGCGGCATGGCCGATACCGGCGGATACATATGCGGTACCAAGCGGGCCGTGGAATTGGCGGGCAACCGCCTGTGCTGTCCCGGCGTAGGCTTGGATGCCGGCGCATCTCTCGGCCAGAACCGGAATATGCTCCGCGGACTTTTCTACGCACCCCATACGGTGGCCCAGGCCATCAAGACCGCCCACCTGGCGGCGTATATGTTTGAGAAAGCCGGATTTGACGTGCTGCCCGGCCCCTTCGAGCGCCGCTCCGATATTATCCAGACCGTATCGCTTAAGACTCCCGAAAAGCTTTGCCGCTTCTGTCAGGGAATCCAGGCCGCATCCCCCGTGGATGCCCACGTGGTGCCGGAGCCCTGGGATATGCCCGGCTACGCCGATCCCGTCATCATGGCGGCGGGCGCCTTTGTGGGTGGCTCCTCCATTGAGCTGTCCGCCGACGGTCCGCTTCGTGCGCCGTACACCGTTTTCCTGCAGGGAGGACTGACCTACGAGAGCGGCCGACTGGGCGTTTTGGCGGCTCTGGACTACGTTTTGGCACAGGATTGAGGGAGGATTTCTTTCCTGCACGCACAAAACCGGTCAAAAAGGTTAACAAAGATTAAATTTTAATGAAAAATTTGCAAAAAACTGTGGCTATTGGGGCAAAACTATGCTATAATATAGTTTGCGGTTGGAATTTGTTGTCCGCCGCGCACAGTTTATTGATATTTTGAAAATATTTTATTTTGGAGGATATTATGGCAAAGAAGTATGTGTACCTCTTTTCTGAGGGCGACGCATCCATGCGTGAGCTTCTGGGCGGTAAGGGTGCAAACCTTGCTGAGATGACCAAGATCGGTCTTCCCGTTCCCCAGGGCTTCACCATTTCCACCGAGGCCTGCACTCAGTACTATGAGGATGGCAGACAGATCAACGATGAGATCATGGCACAGATCATGGAATACATCGTTAAGATGGAAGAGATCACCGGCAAGAAGTTCGGCGATAAGGAGAATCCCCTTCTCGTTTCCGTTCGTTCCGGCGCAAGAGCTTCCATGCCCGGTATGATGGATACCATTCTGAATCTGGGTCTGAACGAAGAGGTTGTTCAGGTTCTGGCAAAGAAATCCGGCAACGCTCGTTGGGCTTACGACTGCTACCGCCGCTTTATCCAGATGTACTCCGACGTTGTTATGGAAGTCGGCAAGAAGTACTTCGAGGAACTCATCGACAAGATGAAGGAAGAAAAGGGCGTTACTCAGGACGTTGAATTGACCGCTGACGATCTGAAGGAGCTGGCTGAGCAGTTCAAGGCTGAGTACAAGGCTAAGATCGGTCAGGATTTCCCCACCGATCCTAAGGAGCAGCTCATCGGCGCCGTTAAGGCCGTATTCCGTTCTTGGGACAACCCCCGTGCAAACGTTTACCGCCGCGACAACGACATTCCCTACTCCTGGGGTACTGCCGTTAACGTACAGGCAATGGCATTCGGTAACATGGGCGACGATTGCGGTACCGGCGTAGCATTTACCCGTGACCCCGCAACCGGTGAGAAGAAGCTCATGGGTGAGTTCCTTACCAACGCACAGGGTGAGGACGTAGTTGCAGGTGTTCGTACTCCCATGCCCATCGCACAGATGGCTGAGAAGTTCCCCGCAGCATACAAGCAGTTCGTAGAGGTTTGCCAGATTCTGGAGAACCACTATCACGATATGCAGGACATGGAGTTCACCGTTGAGAACGAGAAGCTCTATATGCTCCAGACCAGAAACGGTAAGAGAACCGCACAGGCTGCTCTCCAGATCGCTGTTGACCTCGTAGCCGAGGGCCACAAGACCGAGGAAGAGGCTGTTCTGATGATCGATCCCCGTAACCTGGACACTCTGCTCCATCCCCAGTTCGATGCGAAGGCTCTGAAGGCTGCCAACGTAGCCGGCAAGGGTCTGGGCGCATCTCCCGGCGCAGCTTGCGGTAAGGTTGTATTCTCCGCAGAAGACGCTAAGGAGTGGGCTGCTAAGGGCGAGAAGGTAGTTCTGGTTCGTCTTGAGACTTCCCCCGAGGATATCGAGGGTATGAAGGCCGCTCAGGGTATTCTGACCGTTCGCGGCGGTATGACCTCCCACGCAGCCGTTGTTGCCCGTGGTATGGGTAAGTGCTGCGTATCCGGTTGCGGCGAGATCAAGATGGATGAGGAGAACAAGAAGTTCGAGCTGGCAGGCAAGACCTACCACGAGGGCGACTTCATCTCCATCGACGGTTCCACCGGTAAGATCTACGACGGCATCATCGCTACCGTTGATGCTGAGATCTCCGGCAACTTCGGCACCATCATGGGTTGGGCTGACAAGTTCCGTACCCTGAAGGTTCGCACCAATGCAGATACTCCCACCGATGCTAAGAAGGCTCGCGAGCTGGGCGCCGAGGGTATCGGCCTCTGCCGTACCGAGCACATGTTCTTCGGCGAGGGCAGAATCGACGCGTTCCGCGAAATGATCTGCTCCGAGACCGTAGCTGAGCGCGAAGTGGCTCTGGCTAAGATCCTGCCCATGCAGCAGGCTGACTTCGAGGCTCTGTACGAGGCTCTCGAGGGTACTCCCGTTTGCATCCGTTTCCTGGATCCCCCGCTGCACGAGTTCGTTCCCACTGAGGAAGCTGACATCAAGGCACTGGCTGACGCACAGGGCAAGTCCGTTGAGACCATCAAGAATCTCATCGCTTCCCTCCACGAGTTCAACCCCATGATGGGTCACCGTGGATGCCGTCTGGCAGTAACCTATCCCGAAATCGCCAAGATGCAGACCGCGGCAGTTATCCGCGCTGCTATCAACGTTAAGAAGAATCACGCTGACTGGAACGTTAAGCCCGAGATCATGATTCCTCTGGTAGGCGACCTTAAGGAATTGAAGTTCGTTAAGAAGGTAGTCGTTGAGACTGCTGACGCTGAGATCGCTGCTGCAGGCGTAGAGCTCGCATACGAAGTTGGTACCATGATCGAGATTCCTCGCGCATGTCTGACCGCTGACGAGATCGCTGCCAACGCAGACTTCTTCTGCTTCGGTACCAATGACCTGACCCAGATGACCTACGGCTTCTCCCGTGACGATGCCGGTAAGTTCCTGGAAGCTTACTACGAGACCAAGATCTTCGAGAACGATCCCTTCGCTAAGCTGGACCAGGTTGGCGTTGGCAAGCTCATGAAGATGGCTATCGAACTTGGCCGTCCCGTAAACAAGAACCTCCACGTAGGTATCTGCGGTGAGCACGGCGGTGACCCGACTTCCGTTGAGTTCTGCCACAAGATCTGTCTTGACTATGTATCCTGCTCTCCCTTCCGTGTGCCGATCGCTCGTCTGGCTGCTGCTCAGGCTGCTATCAGCAACAAATAAGTGGGGATGCCCCCTGAAATCGGCTAAAACCGAATAGTCTCAAAAGGACAAATTTACGCAGTCCCCATCGTTTTGGTGGGGGCTGCTTTTTTATACCCCCATATTTAAAATTTTTTATAATTTCTGCCTTTGTGGTAGTCATCATATAGCATATGCATTTGCGATGGTTCGGTATATCATCAGCGCTGTTTCCGATGCGTTGTGGCGCATAGATTTG
Source organism: Eubacteriales bacterium (assembly GCA_045123975.1). Classification (GTDB taxonomy): domain Bacteria; phylum Bacillota; class Clostridia; order Oscillospirales; family CAG-272; genus SIG701. The sequence continues at coordinate 11,742 of JBGVKV010000075.1, forward strand.
TCGTCCAATTTACCTCAGCTGAGATTTGGATATGCTATCAGAGCCTGGATTTTGTTATGTTATCCGGGCTTGGATTGGGTAAAATTTTCATCGGTTCCATCAAAATTCATGCTATTTTCTGCGATGGTTTTGCGATTTATCTTAGATATACCGACATTTTCACGATTTTCTTAGATATACCGACATTTTTTGCGTTGTATCTTAGGTATCTCAACATATTTGCGTTGTATCCGAGGTATCTCGACATAAATCGACAGATGTGGATGCAGAATTTGATGAAGAGCAAAGATGAGATTGCAGAGTTACCCAAGCTAACAAAAGCGTACCAAGTCAATAAACGTAGATTTGGATAACAGAATTTTTGCGGAAAAATCTATGAGAATATGCGCAAAGGCAGAAATTTAATCAGGATACTATATTGATTTTAAAGAATATCTGAGTTTGTACTGAAGCAGGCTCTGATAACGTGTCCTGGTACACCCCCACGGGCAATCATCGGCACTGCTTCACTGAATAGTGCCGCTATCCCACGAGGGTAGAGAAACCCGCATAAATGAATTCCCGCCGAGTAATCGGCGGGGATTTTTGTTGTACGCATCCGCTTTGACCAAAGTCATCCATATTTAATTTGAAGTTTTTGAAAGCATATGTTATAATGTAGGCATCAAATAAATGAGGTGACGAAATGAGCGTTTATTACAACAAAAAAGAAATTTCAGCAAAAGTTTTTGATTTTCTTTATGGTTGCTCGATGCATGATGCAATTCTTCAGCAAGCGTTCAAAGGCAAAAAAGAATGGGTTGGAAAAGTAGAGCAAGCAAAGCCTTTTTTGCGTGAATACATCGATTGCATCGTTGGTGATAAGTTTTCTTCACAAGAGGAGCATGATAAAACGTTTATCAGTGTAGCCGACAACATCTGCAAAGTAATCAACGAAAACAAAGCACCTGATGCTAAAGATGTATTCAGTTTTGGAAACGCTCAAAAACTCATCAACATTGCAGCCAAGCATACATATAGTATTTGCTACTGGGCGCCTGCTTTGCGCGAACATTTTCGCTGGTGTCACTGCCCATTGGACTCGATTATGCTGCAAAAAGTGTGGGCGCGGTATGAAAAAGATTTCGGCAACAACGCACGCCAAAAAGCATTGGGAAGCGTTGACTTTTTCTGCAAAGCTTGGGGCAACGAGGGCCAGGACGGTGATATGCAACCCCAAATTTGTGATTTTCCCAAACGGTATCTTAAATTTCAACGTGCCGTTAAAGATATTGTGGGAGCCGGAAATTTGTACGCAATAGAATTTGACTATTTGATTTGGTAAGATTTCCTGTTTTGTGCATAATACCACGGGCTGCTATCAGAAACAAGTAAGCAGGCAGTGCCTGCTCCCATCCTCGGTGCTTTGGCAGCGTAGAGGTAGAACTATCCCACGAGGGTAGAGAAAACCGAATAACGAATCCCCGCCGATTACTCGGCGGGGATTTTTTTATTTCCATTCCCCAAAAACTTTCCCGTTTTCTCTTGTATTCTTCGCCAAAGCGATGTATAATGAGGTAGATATATATCGCCAATGCGAAGTATAGGAGGCGCGTATGCCGCAAAAATACATTCCCATCGCCGAAGCGGCGGAAAAATGGAATATTTCCCCCCGTCAGGTGCAGAACCTTTGCCGGGCGGGCTCCGTTCCGGGGGCTGTGCGCTTCGGACGTTCCTGGATGATTCCCGACAAAGCTTCCAAGCCGGCGGACGGCAGAACCAAGGGTGCCAGGGCAGAGAAGGCCCAAAATGCCGCCAATCTTCCTATGCCCCGAAAATCTCCCTTCTTGACCATGACCGATCTGTACACGAAGCCCGGCTCCGCCGAGAAGTGCATTGCGTCGCTGGATAATCATCCGGAGGCTCAGGCCCTCTTTGCCGCCGAGATTGCGTACAGCCGGGGCGATATCGATCAGGTGATAGCCCACGCCCAGTACTTTTTGAGCCACCGTTCCGGCTTTTATGCCGTCAATGCGGGAGGAATGCTGTTGGGTCTGGCGGCTATGTGGCGTGGAGATATTTATTTGTGGCGGCAGGCCAAGCTGCACATTTTTGAAGCGCCTTGCCGGAACGAGGAGGATCGTGACATTCTGTCCTTGTCCCTTGCTTGCGTGGACAGCTCCGTGCGGGACTTCTCCAACTATCCGGAATGGTTTGTGCGGGGGCAGTTCGGCCACTTGCCCTCGGATGCGCATCCGGCAGCTTGGGTGTTTTACCTCAAGTACCTGCTGTTTTATGCCCAGGACAGAGCGGTGAATCAGGTGAAAACTGTGGACGTGACGGGACGCGGCATGATCCGCTTCATCCCCCATATTGCAGAGCCCATGATCGCCCAGCTTTCCGTAGAGCACAAGATCATCCCCGAAATACACCTCCGTTTGCTGGCTGCTACGGCATACCATCAGTGCGGCGACGAAAAATCGGCTGCCTTTCACGTGGATGCGGCAATTGCGCTGGCCCTGCCGGACGGATTTCTCGGCATTTTTGCAGAGTACCGCCGCAATCTGGACTTTCTTCTGGACGACCGGCTTGCCTTGGCCGATCTGGAGGCCTTTAAGCGGTATAAGGAGCTTCACCGGGGTTTGCTTACGGGCTGGACAAAGCTGCACAACTCGCTTCTGTCCAAAAGGGTGTCTCGGGCTCTCACCATTCGGGAGCGGGAGATCGCCCGCCTGGCGGCGTTCGGCCTCAGCAATTCCGAGATCAGCAGTCAGCTGCATATTTCCGTGGATTCTGTTAAAAAAGCCGTGTACGACGCGATGAATAAAACCGGCGTAAATAAGCGTGAAAAGTTGGGTGCTTTCGTATGAAACACCTCACTTTTTTTTGCCCAAAAGTTACACATGGGCAATGGAATTTCCTGTATCCTTATATCAATAAAAAACTGAGTAAGATTTGGAGGACTGTCCATGAAAGACATCCGCGAGGGTGACTTGCACAAGACCGTCGTTGTGGAAGATACCGTGTTTGAAATACGGTACGGATACACCAGTGAAGAGGAGCGAGGCCGCTGGGATCCCGTTCCCCTCTATCCGGATTTTGTGAAGATACCCATGTTTACACCGGACGGCTTTCCGTTCGCAACGGTGTATCAGGACGGCTGCCGACATTTTCGGGAAAAGCCCCTGTCTTCCGGTGAGCGATGGTGCGGCGACTGCAAGCATTTTGAGCAGTGCGAGGAGTACATCGGTATCTGCCGGTGCGCAAAGAAACAGCCGCCATACACGGTGCCAAGGGACACCGCCGGAACAAACAGATTTACGGTCTCCGACGAATTGGCGGAGGCATGACATCCCCGACACATATACAATTTCGAGAAAGCAAAGCGGGACACGATCCCGGTAAGGAGAACAACCTATGAAAAAACGTATTTTTGCTGCATTTTTGGCGGCTG
>JBGVKV010000076.1:0-5223 GCA_045123975.1 Eubacteriales bacterium
GCCATATAGAATGGCACGCCGAATGCACCTTCGTGATAAGTGATATTATAGGTATCGCCTTCGTTATGCGACTGGTATGCGGCACTAAATACTTTCATATTGAACGTTTCGTCATTCACAGTAAATTGAAAATAATATGTGTAACTACCTTTTCTTCCACCTCGCATGATTTTATCCTCGATAACTGCACTGTACTGCGTGGGCTCGCTGGTATCGAGAGCATAATTCATGTTCTGTATTCCTAATGAAACGAGTAAAAACGTAAGACAACCACATGCAAAGAAAACAAAAGATCTTACAGCTATATCCTTCTTAATGTCTTGCTCCATTTGTCCCGTTTTAACTGCCTGAAACACACCGACCACTAGCGACAAAGCCATGGATATCTTCCAAAACGGCGTGAGCAATCCGTCCATATATACATAATTTGATGTCGCTATTAGCCAACAAATTAAATACAGAAACTGGGCAAAAAATATGCTTTTATCCATGTTCCTTTTGTAAACAGCGTGATGAAGAACCTGCATGATCACAAACAATGCGGCAAACCACAATACGAAAAAAACAATCCATATTTTATAGGAAAGGATGATAGGAAAATAAGTAAAGAACAAGAGGGAACCCGTAGTAATAGCCTTAGCCGGCACGGGAAAATTCTTTTTCACACGCCAAGTAAAATAAATCAGCACAGCGCACAGTATGGTGCTTATAACCACTGCCGTCTCTTCCGAAAGTTTTGGAAACACCAACAATTGCAAAATCACACTGGCGGCTGCAATTAAATACGAGAGTCTGAATTTATCCCTAAGAGTTTCCATAATTCCGTCCTTCCCTCTTTGATAAAATTACTTCCCCATCAAATATTCATCGATGGCCTTGGCCGCGGTCTTGCCGGCGCCCATGGCGAGGATTACTGTGGCGGCACCGGTTACGGCATCGCCGCCGGCGTACACGCCGGTCTTGCTGGTAGCGCCGGTTTCTTCCTCCACGATGATACCGCCGTGGCGGTTCACCGCCAGGCCTTCCGTAGTGGATTTGATCAGCGGATTGGGAGAGGTACCGATGGACATAATCACCGCGTCCACGTCCATTACGAACTCCGATCCCGGAATCTCAACAGGACGGCGGCGACCTTTCTCATCCGGCTCGCCCAGTTCCATGCGGATGCATTCCATACCGACGACACATCCGTTTTTCGGATCTCTTGGATCGTCGGGATTCTTACAGCCGAGGATCTTCGTGGGATTATTGAGGAGGCGGAACTCAATTCCCTCCTCCATGGCGTGCTCCACCTCTTCCCGACGGGCAGGAAGCTCGCCCATGGAGCGGCGGTACACGATGTACACGTGCTCCGCGCCCAATCGCAAAGCGGTACGTGCCGCATCCATAGCCACGTTTCCGCCGCCGACCACCGCCACGTTCTTCGCACGGAGGATCGGTGTTGCGGCATCGGCACGGTACGCCTTCATCAAGTTGGAGCGGGTGAGGAACTCGTTGGCGGAATAGACCCCCTTCAGGGATTCGCCGGGAATGCCCATAAAGCGGGGCAAGCCCGCACCGGAGCCAACGAATACGGCCTCATATCCGTCCTCAAACAATTCGTCAATGGTAATGGTCTTGCCGATCACCACGTTGGTTTCGATATCCACACCCAAGGCGCGGAGCGTATCCACTTCCTTCTGCACAATAGCTTTAGGAAGGCGGAATTCGGGAATGCCGTACACCAGCACGCCGCCGGCCAGATGGAGTGCTTCAAACACCGTTACCTTGTAGCCCCGCTTTGCCAGATCGCCGGCGCAGGTAAGGCCGGAGGGGCCGGAACCCACCACGGCGACACGGTGACCGTTGGATGCCGGGGCAACAGGTGCGTCTGTGCAGTAGGTATTATGCCAGTCCGCCACGAAACGTTCCAGGCGACCGATGCCTACCGGCTCACCCTTAACTCCACGGATACATTTCGCCTCGCACTGGGTTTCCTGAGGACATACACGGCCGCACACAGCGGGCAGGCTGGAGGAGCGGGCGATGATCTGATAGGCGCCCTCAAAATCCCCTTCCTTGATCTTTTCAATAAAGGCAGGGATATGGATATTGACGGGACAGCCCGTCACGCAGGGCATATTTTTGCAATTCAGGCACCGAAGCGCCTCATCTACCGCGGTTTGCTCGTCATAGCCCAGGGCTACCTCATCAAAATTGCGAGCACGCACCTTCGGTTCCTGGGTGGGCATAGGATTCTTTTTCGGATTCATATTTGCTGCCATTTACCGCACCTCTTTTTGGAACAAATTGCAAGTCTCTTCATAAGCGTGGCGCTCGAAGTCACGGTACATGGCACCACGCTGCATAGCCTCGTCGAAATCCACTAAAAAACCGTCGAAATCCGGTCCGTCCACGCAGGCGAATTTTGTCTCGCCGCCTACACTCAGGCGGCATCCACCGCACATACCCGTGCCGTCAATCATAACGGGATTCATGGACACGGTGGTTTTTATGCCGTGAGGCCTGGTGGTTGCCACCACGAACTTCATCATAATCAGTGGACCGATGGTGATGACCTCGTCGTACTTCTCTCCTGCCTCGATGGCTTCGGCAAGAGGGGCGGTTACCACGCCCTGTCGGCCGTAGGAGCCGTCGTCGGTCATAACCGTCAGCCGATCGGATACCGCGCGGAATTCCTCCTCCAGGATGAGAAGATCTTTGGAGCGAAAGCCGATGATGGAGTGCACCTCGCATCCCAGCTCGTGGAATTTACGGGCAACGGGCAAGGCAATGGCACAGCCCACGCCGCCGCCGACGATGCATACTTTTTTCACGCCGTCGGTTTCCGTCGGTTTGCCCAGAGGGCCGACGAAATCGGTGATATACTCGCCCTCTTCCTTGCGATTGAGCTTTTCCGTGGTGGCGCCCACCACCTGAAAGATGATATCTACCGTTCCCATCTTCCGATCGTACCCGGCAATAGTGAGGGGGATACGTTCTCCCGCCTCATCCACACGAAGGATGATAAACTGTCCCGGTTCGGCTTTGCGGGCAACGAGGGGGGCTTCTACGGTCATATGGGTAACCGTCGGATTCAAAACTTGTTTTTTCAGAATTTTATACATAACTTTATTCCACTTAATTATTGCTTAGTAATACGTGATCTCCACCTGTTTTCCGATACGGGAAAGCACGTCGGAAAGCTCCTTGATCAAATGCATTTTGATGTTGAAATTGATAGGCAGTGTGGGATTCTGATGGGCGGGATTGACCGCACAACCTACGAAGAAATGAATCTCCGTCGCGTCTACGCAGAGCATACGGGCGATGCGGGACGCACCGTCCTGTCTGTCACCCCACTCCTCGTAGCTCTTGCCGTCTTCCAGATACTGTCTCGCCAATTCCACCACACGGTTGACGGTAATAACACCCTCCGTCACCAGATCAACCCCCTCCAGTTCCGCTACCGGAGGAATACCAGGGTCAATGTATTCAAAGCCCACGGTCAATTCCTTTCCCAGATGCTGGGAAGCAATGGAGGACGTGGTACCTCCGCAGACGATGTGCTTGCCCTCTTTCGCAAAAAACTGGGACATCATCTTATAGTTATCGTTCCGATTGGAGGGCGGTCCGTACAACAGATTCACCACCTGGCTGGGACGGATTCGCACCGTGCAAACGGTGGCGTCGTCCGCCGGTCTTCCGTCGTACAGTCTTTCGCACTCATCCAGGAGCACAGAGGTGATTTCCATAGCGGAGGACTTATGGTCAAAATGCTGCTCCACGTAGTCGATAATGTCCTCCCGACGCCAACCGAAGGCAAATACGCCGCCGGCACCGGCATGCTCCACACCGTCGCTGAAGGCGATAAACACGTCGTTTTCCTCCAGATCGATCTCGGAGCGCAGAATCTCCTTGCCGGCAATGGTGGTACGAACGGTAGGGATCTCGTAGTTTTTTCCGTCGCGCAAAAGGATTACCCGGGGATTATCGTACTGAATAATCTCCGCACGGCTGTTATTCACGAAATGCAAAACGGTAAAGGTGGAATACGCCACACGGCGTACCGCACAGACTGGCAATGTAGCGATGATGGTCTCTACCGCATCCTCCAGCTTCATTCCTGCCGCTATCATCGTAGAGATGATCTTCGCGGTCAGGGTGGAGAGAATACTGGCCTTTACACCGCTTCCCAATCCGTCCGCCAGCACGATGACCGTAGACTTGCCGTCCTCTGTGTTCGCCACTTCCACGTGGTCACCGCACAGCTGCTCTCCTATATGATTCAGGCTGACGTAGCCGATATCGGTACAAAGCTTACTGCTCGTGCTCGTGCTCATGGCTCATAGACTCCTTCAGCTTTGTTAAAGCAATTTTCGTCTCTGCGGCTGCCTCGCCGAGAAGTGAGGCAATTTCCTGTACGACGCGCATCTGTTTGTCTACCACTTTATCGGCAGTCTCCGCCGTCTGCTCCAAAAGCCGCTCGTGGTACTGACGGTCGGATTCCTCAGTAGTCACGTCGCGGAGGAACGCCAAAAGCAACTGAGAGGGCGCGTCGTGGACAATGGTCTGCTCCAGATAAATACCGTGCTCCGCATAATAGTCACGACGTCCCACCACGGGGATCTTATTCTGCAATACTTCCATAAAGGGGACGGGATCCATGATGTTCATAACGGGCTTATCCAGTACGTCGGAAGCATAATCGATGTGCAGCATATGCATAGCCGCGCGGTTGATTCTCTGTACTTCGTAATTCTCGTTCAAAATCAGAATGCCGTTGGGAGTATTATCCAACAGAGTGGACGTAAAATGCTCTGACTTCTCCATCACATAGGGCTGACACATATTGACGTCTGCCTTGCCGCGGCAGACTGCCGCCGCCATTTCCCGACAGGTATTGTATCCGCAATGGCCGCAGTTCAATTCCTGCTGCGGGGATTTCTTGCCCATTCGGTGAAGTACGGCACGGATATCCGCTTCTCCGGGCTCATGCATGGTGACGGGAATGGGAGTAAACTCCTTCGTGAGACAATGGGCAGAGATAGAATCGAGAGCAATCTCCGCCTTCCCCGCCCGGCTGACCACAGCCTGATAATGAGCAATAGGAGAATCGGCATAGGCCTTCATAACGGGGCCGCCCACGCATCCGCCCTCACAGGCAGACATTTCAATGAAACAGCGATGGACCTTGCCGCTTGCAATTTCATCCAGCATGGCACGGCAGTTTTCCATACCGTC
>JBGVKV010000077.1:0-10790 GCA_045123975.1 Eubacteriales bacterium
ATGTTTGCCAATTTTGCCATCAATACCGTGGGCTTTATCCTGTTCGGTATTTTGTAAGACGGAGCGTTGCGTATAAACGCGTCTGCCTCTGCCCATACTATGGGAAAAAGAAGCGGAGGCACTGTATGGCAGACGAAAACAAGCAGGACAACACCAATTCCGAGGAAAACGGCAACCGGGATCTGGAATATATTATCAAAAGCGGTGGCGTGATCTCCCGGGGAGAGGGGGAGACGATCCACTGCCTGACCATCATCGGGCAGATCGAGGGGCATTACGTCCTCTCCGGGGATCAGAAGGCCACCAAGTACGAGCACATCATTCCCCTTCTCGTTTCCATCGAGGAGAGTGAGGAGATCGACGGTATGCTGGTGGTGCTGAACACTATGGGCGGCGACGTGGAGGCGGGGTTGGCCATTGCCGAGATGATCGCCAGCATGAAAAAGCCGGCGGTGACGCTGGTGCTGGGCGGAGGCCATTCCATCGGCGTGCCCCTGGCGGTGTCCGGCGGGAAATCCTTCATCGTTCCCTCCGCCACTATGACGATCCATCCCGTCCGCATGAGCGGAACGGTGGTGGGCGTGCCCCAGACCTACTACTATTTTGAGCGGATGCAGGATCGGATCATCCGATTCATTACCTCCCACTCCCGCATCAGCGAGGAGGAATTTCGCCGACTGCTCCTCCGTACCGACGAGATCGCCACGGACGTGGGTTCCATCATCGACGGATACAAGGCGGTGGAGATCGGACTGATCGATGCCGTGGGGGGACTGTCCGATGCATTGGAGGCGCTCCGTGAGGAGATACGTGTCCGCAAGGGAGAAACCCAGCCGGCCTCGGCGGAATAAAGAGAAAAACAAAAAATGGACCCGTGCGGATTACCGCCGGGCCCTTTTTGATAGGGAATTATTCCGTAGCGTCAGAGTGAGTGGCAGTGTGCTTATCAACAAACTCCTCCACACCCCCGTCGCGGATATCCACGCGGGTGTCAAGATCGTCTGCCAATGCCAGATAGATATACATAGGCGTACCGATCGGAGAGCCGCCGCCAATCCACACTTTGAAATTCTCGTCGACCTCGTACACACGGATATACAGCCCGGAACCGGTCTCGGTATAATGGAATCTGTAGAAATCCTCCCAGGTGAGATCGTATCCCTTATGGGAGAGCTTGATGACGTCCTCGAGGGTGAGGGTGCGGTCAAAACGGGCTCTGTCATATATCATCATCGGCGTCCCCGGAAACAATTCCCACTCGGCTTTGGGATTGGCGCGTGTCCAGATGATCCCGATGTGTACATCGGGATCCAATGTGGCAAACACAATTTCCACGGTATTTGCATCATCTTTATCTGTCAGGCGAATGATATAGCCTGTTTTCTCCACGTCAACAAATCCATTCCTGCTTGCCATTTCGTGTGATGCATCGATAATGTTTTGCGGGAGCGTCAGGTCTGTTTGGGGCTTTGAAGGCTCCGGTTCACCGAAGGGAAACAAAACTTCTTTGTTATCGTTGAGCGGGGAATCTGCTGAAACGAGAACGTAGGAATAGTTCTCGAAGGTTTTTTCAAAGCGGCGCACGTCATCCTCGGTAAAATCCCGCACGTAAACCGTAACGTATTTTTCCTCGGGATTGCAGACGACGGAGGAGAACTTTTTCTGATAGTCTACGATGGTTCCTGCGCTGACCACCGCATGAATATGGTCCTTAATATCCTGCAGCTGCTGCTTCAAAGTTTCGTAGTCGAGCGCTGCTTCGGAAATATGGGACGCAAGCACTTTTCCGGATTCTACCTCTTTCGTCGGTTTGGGCAGATTTGTGTTGGGCTTTTCTTTTGCAAAGCTGTTTTCGTAAATATCAAGGAAGTTCGAAACAAATTTAGCTTGTTTCTGAGTTTCTTCCGTGCCGGATGTTACCTGCCAACCGAATTTTTTGTAAAGCTTGTAATTACTTTTCGAAATCGGTGCCAGATTTTGTTCTTCTGCGATCAGAGCAAGTCCGTCACTGTACAGCTCTTTCATGGTCTCAAATGCTGCAAGGGGATCTTTGAACACGGCACGTCCGTATTTGTCGGCACCTATGGCAAAATCTTCGCTGACACTCTCGTACTTCTCCTTGTCTACTTGTCCGAGAATGCCTTCTGCACCGACTACATATTCCTGCACCCACGGATTTCGCACTGTGATCGGATTCGTCAGAAAACACACCGCCGCCACCACGCTGGCGATCACGGCCAGTATCACGATCCAGAATGCGGGCTTTTTGTAATTCAGTACGGATTGGATCCGCTCCTTTGCCCCCACCTCCCCAAAGGCCAAGGGGCAGGCGGAGATCATTTTCCGCTTCACGCTGCATTCCAGAAGCGCCTCGGAATAATCCGCACGCTCCATCTCGTTCATGCCGCGCACCACGCGCTCGTCACAGGCCATCTCAATGTCCCGGCAGAGAAGAATATACCCGAGCCAAATCAGGGGATTGAACCAATGGACTGCGAGCAGAAGGAAACCAAAGGGCTTCCACAGGTGGTCAAGCCGCCGCAGATGGGCTTCTTCGTGGGCGATCACGTAACTCATGCTGACAGCGTCCATGTTTTCGGGCAGATAGATGCGGGGGCGGATAAGCCCGAGGACGAACGGAGAGGCAACCGATTCGCTTGTGTAGATATTGCCTCGGAACTGCTTGGCGCCGCGCACACGCCGCATCACACAAATATAGCTGATGAGCATATAGATGAGCATGGCCGCAACGCCGGCCAGCCAAATATAACTCAGCACCAGGACGGGGCTCACACCGCGGTGGATTTCGATAGGCGGATCCACCACCTTATAATAGTAGACGACGTCCTCGACGATTTCGGTATCCACCTGGATCCGATCCGGCGAAACGCTGTCAAAATACGTCTTTTCTTCGGTATAGGACGTGTCCTCGGTGATCCACTGGGCCTTCGGCATCAGACTGAGGGAGGACTCGGGAATGAAGGGCAAAATCAGACGAACGGCAACGAGTCCCCAAAGAAGGACGCTCACCCATTTCGGTGCCCGACGGAAAAACAAACGAAGAAGCAGTACCGCCAATATAAGAATACCGGCGGAAATACTCATGTTTAGGATCGTATAAAACAGTTCCGTCATTTCGTGCCTCCTTTTCTTGCCCGATCGATCATCTTCTGCAACTCATCCAGGTCGTTTTCGGAAAGCTTCTGTTTTTTCGTAAACGCCGCAAGGAACGCGGGAAGAGATCCTTCAAACTTTTCCTCCACAAAGCCGTCGATTTCGGCGGCCTGCGCTTGCTCCTTGGTGATAAGGGAGGTGATGATGCTGTTATCGTTCATCAGTACTCCCCGATCACAAAGCCGCTTCACCACCGTGTAGGTTGTGGTGGTCTTCCACCCCAGCTGTTCCTCGCAAAGCTTCGCCAGTTCTACCCGGCTTATGGGCTCGTGCTCCCATAAAATGAGGCAGAATCTGTATTCCTTTTCAAAAATCTTCGGTGTTTCCATGAGGATACATCCTTTCTAACGGATTAGAATCTGACACAATTCTAACAGAGTAGAATCATCTTGTCAATAGGTTTCAAAGAAAAAACTCCGGTCATTCGACCGGAGTTTCGTTTGTCTGCTGTTTTTTCAGATCGGCGATGAATCGCTGAGGAGATTTGCCCATGACGCGGGCAAACACCTTGGAGAAATATAGGGGATCGTTGAAGCCGATCAGGTAGGCGATCTCCTTGGAGGAGGAAACGCCGCTCTGCATCAATTCGCATGCCCGCTGGATCCTGAGGGACTGGACGTATTCCCGGAAGCCAAGGCCGAACTCCTTTGAGAAGCAGTCGGAAAGATACTTGGGATTGTAGGACATCTGATCCGCCAGGGAAGAGAGGGTCAAGGTAGGATCGCAGTAATGAGCGTCGGCATATTCTCTTATCCGTCCCGCTACGCTGATATTCTTATGCTTGGCAGTGTCGGCGGGAACAACCGGATGGGCGTCCGGCATAAGCTGGGCAAAGGAGTACAGAAGCACCGCCTCCGCCACCATATCGATGTTGGCCGGCGTACTGTTGCGCAGAGCCGCCTGCCAGAAGGGAATCAGTCCCTCCGTATCCTCCCGCAAAGCGGATTTTTCCGTCAGGCCTGCCCGCTCTGCTAGGGAAAGAATCCGCTGGCCCACGAAGGTGATGTACATATATTCCAGACCGCTGCGCTGCTCAATGTAATACTGCTGCAGGGGGAACGTGATAAACGCAGTGCCCGTCTTGAGCGGGAAGTGTCCCTCTGCCGTGTGCAGAATGCCCTCGCCGGCGCATACCAGATACAGTCCGCCGTAGGACTGGATACGGTACATGGCCAGCACCTCCGGGTTCTTTTCGTATACGAAATTCAGAACCCGTGCGTCGGTGCCCTCACGCACCGGAACAAACTTACAAATGTTGCCGTCCATTCCTTGCCTCCGCAAAACGTTGTTACTGGTGCTATTCTATCACAAAGCGGGCCGTCCGTCAATGAAAAAATGGATTAAATAATGGACGAATTACATATTTTAGTAGATTTTTTCCATATACGCGGGGGATTTCTCCGTGTATAATGGAACTGTACAATGAAAAGTGTGTACACTTCCCAAAACAGAATATGTCACGCGTACGCGCGTGTGTATTTTAATGAACGAAACTTATTTTCAGGAGGTTTTCACAATGGGAAAAGTTAAGATTGGTGTCTTTGGCGCCGGCCGCGGCAAGACCATGATCGGTCAGGTTCTGAACCGTCCCGACGGACAGGCAGAGCTGGTTGCTATCTGCGACAAGTATCGTCCTGCTCTGGATGAGGCTGGCAAGATGGCTAAGGACAAGGGCCTGGATGTTGCTCTGTACGAGGATTTCGACGAGTTCATTCAGCACGATATGGATGCTGTAGTTCTGGCGAACTATGCAAACCAGCACGCTCCCTACGCGATCCGCGTTATGAAGAGCGGCCGTCACGTAATGAGCGAGTGCCTGACCTGCGCTACTCTGAAGGAAGCGGTTGAGCTGATCGAGGCAGTAGAGGAGACCGGCAAGATCTACACCTATGCTGAGAACTACTGCTACTTCAATACCACCTTCGAGATGATGGTTCGCTATAAGAAGGGCGATATCGGTGAACTGATGCAGGCTGAGTGCGAATATCTGCACGACTGCTCCTCCATTTGGCCCAAGATCACCTACGGTGACCGCAACCACTGGCGTAACCACATGTCTTCCGTATTCTACTGCACCCACTCCATCGGTCCGATCCTGTTCTCCACCGGCCTGCGCCCTGTACGCGTAAGCGGCTTTGAGACCAGAAATATGGACTTCATGCGTAAGCTGGGTGATCCCGCCGGTTCCGCCGGTACTCTGATTCTGACTCTGGAGAACGGAGCCATCGTTAAGAGCATCGATATGAACCTGCGCCGTCACGGCAACAACTACATCCTGTACGGTGATCGCGGCGTTATGGAAACCGACCGTTTCAACGCTAAGATGCTTCACATCCGTCAGGAGCGCGAGAAGAACTGCACCGGTGACTGGGTATCCTATACTCCTCTCTTCACCGATGAGCGTGCATCCGGTGCCGGCCACGGCGGCGGTGACTACTTCACCACCAACTACTTCATCGACAGACTGCTGGGCAACAACGAGGTTCCCACCATCGACGTATACCAGGCAGTGGATATGTGTATCCCCGGTATCCTGGGCTTCCGTTCCATCATGAACAAGAACGTTGGTATCGACATTCCCAACCTGCGCAACAAGGCAGAGCGTGATGCATTCCGCAACGATACCTTCTGCACCTTCCCCGAGGTTGCCGGCGATCAGTACGTTCCCTGCAACGCTATGCAGGCGAACAAGGACGAGATCATCGAAGACGCTGTTTACGAAGAAGTTCGTCGTAAGTGGCTGGCTCACGAGCAGGGCTGATCCTCTCCTAAAACATAATACGAAACACCCGCGTGGAAATGGCGAGGCGCTGTAACGAAGTATTTATGTAAGAGGCGGTGTGACCGAAAAGGTCACACTGCCTTTTGCTATTTATACGGCTATCTTCTTGCCCTTGCATCTGCCATGTAGTGCGATACAATCGTCCTCTTTGACGGTAGGCAAATCAATGATGCCGACAGCATTGTAGTAAATTTCAATCTTTTGTTTTCTATGTCCACTGCTCTTATCAGGGGCGTGGACTATTATTTTGTCAACCAAGTCATTAAGCAGTTCAGAAGTAAGCTCTTGTGGATCTGTATACTTGCGAACGTTAACAAGAAGCTGTTTGAAGTCCTTTGTTTTCGTTTCGCCGTTCTGAATTAGATCCTCAAGCTCGGCAATCTGTACTTTGAGTTCTTTTTGCTCCTCCTCATACTCAGATGCGAGCAAATCAAAGCGTTCAGCCGTAATTCGTCCTGCAACCATATCCTCGTACAAGCGCTTGAATAATGTGTTCAGATCTTCGTCCCTGCGCCGCAATGTTACAACATCAACCTGCGCTTTAGAAATAGATATTTCCATCGCTTTGTCAAGTCGCTCCATTTGGTCGCGCACAAAGGTTTCTTCGAACTGTTGCACATAGACAAGCATTTTCTTAATATGCTTGAAAACCATATTATAGAGCGTTACGTTACGGATATAGTGTGCGGAACACGTTCCGAGGTTACTGCGGTAGTTAGCACAGGTAAAGAAATCTTGCCTTTCCTCAAATCCATTGGTCGTGCAATAGTGAAGTTTAGCACCGCAATCGGAACAGTACACCTTTCCGGAAAGGACACTCAGCTTTCCCGTCGCAGTAGGTCTGCGGCGATTTGCCCGTATCTTCTGCACGTTTTCAAAGCAGTTGTCCGAAACAATGGCGGGATGAGTATTCAAGAATACCATTTGCTTGTCACGAGGATTGTCAACACGCTTTTTGCTCTTGTAATTTTTAGAAGTCGTTTTGAAATTAACGGTGTGACCGATATACGCCTCGTTTTCAAGAATACGAACTACCGTGGATTGTGCCCACTTGAAAGGATCACCTTCATAAAGGTTACCTTTCTTTTGAGCGTAGTACGCATTAGGAATTAACACCTTTTCTTTCCGTAATTGCTTTGCAATCTGCAAAGGTCCTTTTCCGCTTTCGCACAATTTGAAGATATATCTGACTACCTCAGCGGCAACTTCATCAATCAGCCATTTATCCTTGTCCTTTTCGTCCTTAATGTATCCGAAAGGTGGATTAGAGGATAAATGCTTTCCGCTTTCGCCCTTCATCTTGAAGGTGGATTTGATCTTCTTCGCCGTATCTCTCGCATAAAGCTCGTTACAGAAGTTACGGATTGGCGTCATATCAAACTCGGTCTGCACTGCGGAATCTACGTTATCGTTTATGGCGATAAACCTTACGTCGTTTTCGGGGAATACAATGTCGGTATACATTCCGACTTGCAGATAGTTTCTGCCAAGACGGGACATATCCTTGACGATGACCGTTCCGATCTCGCCGTTTTCAATCATTTTCTCCATTTCACGAAAAGCGGGGCGGTCAAAGGTCGTTCCCGAATATCCGTCGTCTACAAAGAATCGTAGATTCTTGAAGTGGTTCTTCCTTGCGTATTCATTGAGTAATGCTTTTTGGTTGACGATACTATTGCTCTCTCCCTCGCGCCCATCGTCTTGAGATAGACGGCAGTAGAGAGCGGTTATTCTATTTTCATTCAGTTGTCTGTTCAAATTTTCTCCTTTCCGACAACCGATACAGTATTATCGCTTATCTTTATTATAACACAACTTGAAAAATATTTCAACACTTTACAACGCTAAAGCGAAAGTTTTATTGTAAACTTTCTTCTTTCATCATTCGCCAAATTTTCTGAAGAAGATTTTCTCTGGCGTTGGGGTTGAAGTGCCCACAAACCTCATAGGTGGTATGACCTTCTTTTTCCTTAAAGTCAAAGGCGGAGGCGGGAACGTTGTAATGAACGGGAACCTTCTCGCGCTCGGTATCGATTATGGGCTCGCGAGGTGGTGGCGGATTTTCTGCCCACTTCTTTTCATACTCGGCGTATCGTTCTTGGATATATTTTTCTTTGTCGGACGTCATTGCGAATCCTCCTAAATTTGATTTATCTGTCATTGCGGTCGTCCTTTCTCTTATTCGCCTCTCTTGCTTGTTGAACGGCCTGCGGAAATTCGATGCGCTCGACCGTCTTGTTAATATCATCACTGCGGTCGTAAATATCCTTGCACATTGCATACTCCTTGCGAAGCGGCTTGAGCTTGTCGGAGATAGCAAAGATCTGTTCGCGTATCGGTTGTATCTCGTCGGGATCCTTCATCCACCGCAATTTGTTGCGGAGCTTCTGCCGCTCCTTATAAAGCATATCCATTTGCGCACGAACCTTGAGCGCGTGCTGAATCAGATCATCTTTCGTATCAAGGAAATACTTGCCGAGGAACTTTGCTTGCTCCGAGTACATACGGGCGCGGCGCACATCATCTTTGATTGCGGCATAGGCTTCGGGATCTTTCGGAATGACTTTCGGTATCGTACCGAGCAGATAGCAATAGTGAAGATAGAGAGCGTAAAGACCTCTCGGTTTCTCCCGCAAAGTTGGCTCGTAATATGTGATTGGCGTCCATTGGCGCGCCCGCGCATTGTTTCGTATCCTCGTTTCAATATCTTCCTCGGTATATCCCGTACCGAGCTTGTCCAAGCGGAAGAACTTATTATAGCCGTATGGCTTAATGCGGAGAAAGTCTCCGCGCTGCTCAATCGTATAGCCAAGGCTTCGCATACGGTTGTAAAAGTTCTTGATGATAAATTCTTGTCTTGCCACCGCATCGATGTCAGCACGTATCTGATCGCGCATGGTGGGGATTCCTTTCTGCTCAGCGTGAACCTCCGCGATATGCTTGTGCCGATCTTTGCCCGGATTCTCGATCACAGATAATCCGTACTCCCTGCAAAGTCTGTCCGAGGTGTCGCGCATCAGCTTGTAAGTAGCGTTACAATCGTGATAGCGCTTTCCCGAGAATCCCGTAGCCGAAAGGCAGAAATGATTGTGCACGTGTCCCTTATCGATATGGGTGGCAACGATGATCGGAAAATCCTCGCCCCATAGCTCATTCGCAAGTTGAATTCCGATGGCATGGGCGGTGTCGGCATCTACCTCACCGGGCTTGAAGGATTGGTATCCGTGATAGGCTTGGATGTCAGAAGAATCTACACCCTCTAAGAGTGCCAGCATAACCTCGTTGGCATTCTCGGGCGTGCAGTTGATGCCCGTGACGAATTTCTTTTCCTCGTGTAAGAAATGATCGGGCGGTAGTCCGAGTATCTCGGCGGCAAGATTCTCGGCTTCATTATCGCTTTTAACCTCCAACTCCATCGTGGTTTTATTTTTATTCGCAACGTAGGCGAGCAGCTTGCTGACGTGCGCCTTCACATCCCAAATTTTAGTTGTTGCCAATTAGCTTCACCCCTTTCTTCGCGTACTCTTGTTGGATGGCGCCAAGCACCTTCATCACCTCGTCGGCATAGCGGCGGTATTCGAGATCATCAACAAAGCCGAGCGTGTTCGCCCGCGCTGCGATCTGATTTAGACTCACGCCCAAGCGACGAAGTTCGCGCGTAAACTCTTTTACTTCCACCGACGGCGGAGCGACAGGCTCAATCCAATCAATGAGCAGCCGCAGATATTTGCTCTTGTCCCGCTTGAACGTCGACGCATCCCTGCACAGCTTTTCAAACTCATCGTCACTCAGATAGACTTTAACGAGGTGGGTGCGCCTGCGCCCGCCTTTTACTTTTTCCTCTGTCTGTTTCATTTTGCTTTTGCTCCTTTGCTATAAATTTTCATTATAAATTTTTCAGTTCGGGGGTCTGGGGTTCTCCCCATCTTCGCATTTTGTGTCCACAAATGCAGTGCTTGTCAAGAAAAACAGACGGACTACAAGTCCGTATCATTTTGAAGTAAATTTCATTTTCGTTCTCCTTTCCTTCGATAAATTTCGACATTGAAAGCGCAAAAAAAGGGCAGGTATCATTTACAAACCGCCACAACAAAACATAATAGAATTTGCATTCTGATTATGCGTGTGATGATATGTAACTGATACCTACCCTTAGATTGATTGCTGAACCTCGGGCAATTTGCTTTGCAAATTGCGTGGGGGATTTATCTGTGCGACAAATCTCCGCGAACTTCACAATCCCCCATATTCACAGATGGGAGGATGGATCACTAAAAATATGTGTTATTTAATTTTATGTTGATAATAGCTTGGTGCGTATTCAAAGCGAGAGCGCGGGAGCGTTTTCTTGGGGGACAGCACACAATGAATGGTTCTCACTTCTTCTTGTTGCTCACCAATCTCGTTGTTGATTACTCCTTCAAACACGAGCGTGTCGGAAGTAAGAACGTTATTTTCATAAACTCCGGTAACTCTGTGATTGAACACGTGAACGTATTCGAATCGAATATACGGTGCAAGAGAACGAAATTCGCGATGAATCATTTCAGTTCCAACGTGACGACGGACACCGATGTATTGCCTGCACTTGGGGCAAATGATAACGTAATCGGCTATGCCGCTTTCTTCAAGAAGTGATAACACCGTTTCATTTTTCGCAACCGCATCTCCTGCGAACATAATATTCTTCGCGTGACAAGCGGGGCAATCAAACGTTGGAAGCTTATATTTCTTCGGCATTTCCGCTTGCTTGTGATGAGCATCAATAACAGCTTGAATCCGCGTCGAGCGTTCTTCCTCATTGCTATATCGACGAGCCGCTTGTTCAATTTGG
>JBGVKV010000078.1:0-4467 GCA_045123975.1 Eubacteriales bacterium
GTACATATCGTAATAAAATACGCACCGGTACTTGAGTAATCATACTTTTCCAAACGGTTTCTTTTCCGTTTCACACACTCATTTTCCGTCATGTAAAACTGTACTCACAATCCGGTTGCCCTATTTCGTAAGGACATTCGATGATTTCCGCCGTATCCATTTTTTCGATATACGCAAGCGCGCGAAACGCCATTCCGTGCCCGACAAATATAACTTTTTCCCGATCTGCATATTTGTCGGCGACGCGCCGCATTCTCTCTCGCATATGCGCAAGCGTTTCCCATCGCCTGGTTTCCCCCGGCGGATATACGCCACGACATTCGGCAAAATCCCGTGACAAAGCGAAACTTTCCTCGGATGTGGTATACGTATTGGTAAAATCCGGCTCCCATTCGTGTAAATCCAGCTCCACGACCACATCATGGCCTGTGTGCTTGGATACAATCTGAGCCGTTTGCAAAGCTCTTGTGTACGGCGAGGATACGATAATGCTCGCAGATTTGAGCCGCTCATCTTTCGCTGTGCACTCCGCCTGCGCAACACCCTTGGCGGACAATGGCGCGAACGCCCTGCCAAATCCAAAAAAACCATGCTCCGCCAGAGCAGAGTAATCCGGTTGTCCGTGTCGGATCAAATAAAACAGTGCCATAGCTCCTCACTTGCCCGGTGTAGGCTCCTCGTGCAATTTTCCGTTCAAGAAATCAATAGCCCGCTCGGGGGCGTCCTTGGCGTTGCCCCAGGGCTCCTCGTCGTAGCGGTAGTCGAACTTCTTCACGAACCAGCTCACGTCGGCGCCCAGCTCGTCCATGAACTTGCCCTCAATCTCGGATACGGATTTATAGAACTCCGCAAAGGTCTTGCGTCCCATACGGGCCTTGGCCGCCGCCACAAATCCGCCGAAGTGAGAGAGGCAGAAGAAGGGCTGCGCCGCGGTCTTTTTCCGGAATTCCTCATCCTGATCCCAAAGGAGAGCGGCCGTTTCCTGCATGCGGACAAAATTGTACTCGATCCGATCGCACACGTAGCAGGATTTTGCGAGGGTGGTGAACTTCTTCGCCGCATTCTCCCCCGCCTTGCCCATGAACAAAGATCCCCGTCCCAGATTCTGATTCTGCTCCGCCAGGTGGCTTTCCAGCACCAAGGCCAGGGGCAGCCGCTTGGGGCGGCGGATCATCATCGCGAAATGATCCCGGCAGAAGCCCAGTTCATTGGTCTTTACGCGGACGTCGGGCTCCATCATGGACGCGCCCAGGATCAGATCCAACTCATCCTGCTCCAATTTGTTGTACAGCCGGCAAAAGGGGCATCCCGCCGAGGGATTCTCCATGGACTCCTCAAAGGCCTCGTTGACCGGTATGGTATAAATCTGTTCCATTTGACGTCCTCCGTTTGGTGTGTTATACTTATGTATATTATATCAGCAAAAATTCGTCAATGCAAGGGGGGATGGGTGATGACACAGCGGGACACGAATCCTTTTGCCTATTCCGATACAAATAAGCGGTATCACACCGCGGCCTTTCACCTGAAGCACACCTTTGGGGCAAAGATCGCCCGGATTCCCCTGGACGGGGGATTCACTTGCCCCAACAAGGACGGAACGTGCGGCTTTGGCGGATGCATCTTCTGCGCCGGGGGATCGGCGTCCCTCACCGCCCGCGGTGAGATCGAGGAGCAATACGAGCGTGGCCGTCAGGTCGCCGATGCCAAATGGCGGGCCGGCGGATACATCCCCTATTTGCAGGCGGGCACGAACACCTACGGTGACGGTGCGGATCTGCTCGATCTGTACCGCCGATGCGCCCGGCTTCCGGGGGCGGTGATGCTGGCCATCGGTACACGGGCGGATTGTCTGTCGGAGGATGTACTCGACGTGCTGGCGGAGGTGGCAAAGGAGATCCCCCTTGTCGTGGAATTGGGAATGCAGACGAGCCACGACGGCACCCTGCACACCATCCGTCGGGGATACTCTCACGAAGAATTTCTTTTGGGCTACGCCCGATTGGACGGATTGCGTCGGCGTGCCAATCTGCGCATCGGGCTCCACATCCTGAACGGACTGCCCGGGGAGGATGAGGAAATGATGCTGGCCACGGCAAAGGAAGCGGCGCGGCTTCGGCCCGACGAAGTGAAGATCCACACCCTGTGCGTTCTCCGGGGCACGGAGATGGAGGAGATGTACCGCCGTGGGGAGTATTCTCCCATGGAGATGGAATCGGCGGTTTCGCTGACGGCCCGTCAGCTCACTCTGCTTCCGCCGCAAACCGTGATCGGCCGCGTCGGGGCTGATGCGCCGAAGGAGCAGCTGATCGCCCCCACGTGGGTGCGGAACAAGATGGCCGTGGAAAACGCCCTGGATCGGTATTTGTACGAGAACGATCTGTGGCAGGGAATGGATTGGAGATAATAAAAGCACCGCTTTGCGGTGCTTTTATTACGGAATTACAGTTTACGTATCCAATCCCCCGCCCAGGCAAAGAGCGTATCGGACATGGCCGGAAAATCTACGGCTCCGCCGTTTTTTATATGGATATAGGTTTCCAAAACAACCTGCTCCGGGCCTGAAACGGCGGGCAGCAGATCCGACGTGCGGCGGACGTATATGCCCGTTTCAAAAAAGCAGATAGCCTGGATCGCAAAAGAGGCGGCTTTATACAATCCCCGCAGGATATCTTCGCTCTTTTCGTGAAGCATATTGTGCACACATCCGTGATAGATATTGCACGCGGCGGTGTGAATGGCACGGCGGACGGCGTCTTTATCGATTTTGGGAAGCAATTCGTCCAGGCTTCCCCGGAGCGGCGTGGTATCGTGATAAAACTGGAACAGATCCGAGGGATCCCAATGCAGAATTTCCGCCTTCCCCGAGAGAAATCCGCAAATCAATCCCCTATGGGAGAGGGTGTCCAGCATGGCGTTATACGCCCGGATATCCTCCGTTGTGAGCGTATCCAGGATCACCACAACGTCCACATCGCTTGTCTTCGTGGCCTCGCCGCGGCTGTAACTTCCCTGCAGACCCACAAACCAAGTGCGATCACCAAAGGTTCCCTCCAGTTTCTCAAGAAACGTATTCAGCCATGCGGTAATATCCATGATACACCCACCTCGTTTTCTTCCATATATTAAAATATCACCTACACCATCATACCACAAAAACGGCAGAGGGACAACCCTCTGCCGAGATTTTTTATTGATATGGGATTTGCGGCGGTTTCCGCAGGAAATGACGCCCGGCTGGGCGGCAAGCCGCAAATCGCGGCGGAAGCGGGTTCACTTGCGGTGTAGTCTGTCTACACCTTCCGCCATTATTCCTTATTGGCGAGCAGCTTCTCCGCGGATGCCAATCTTACGCACTGGCACACGATGTGGGTCGCCTGCTCCAGTTCCTCCAGGGTGGGGCAGGAGGGAGCGATACGCAGGTTTCTGTCCTTGGGATCGCATCCGTAAGGATAGGTGGCGCCGGCTTCGGTGAGGGCTACGCCCACGGAACGGGCCAGCTTATATACACGGCGTGCGCAATCGTTCATGGTGTTCAGGCTGATGAAGTAACCGCCCTTGGGGTTGGTCCAATCGGCGATACCCGTGCCGCCCAGTTCCTTTTCAAATACACGCTGTACCATCTCGAACTTGGGACGGAGAATCTCCGCGTGACGACGCATATGGGCACGGATGCCGTCGGCGTCGCCGAAATACTTCACGTGACGCATCTGATTGATCTTATCAAAGCCGATGGTCTGGGTACCGAGGATGGGCTTGATCTGGTGGATATTGTTCTCGCTGGCCGCCATGATCGCCACGCCGGAGCCGGGGAAGGAGATCTTGGAGGTGGAAGCAAAGTAGAAGATGTTATCCACGTTGCCGCATTCCTCCGCTGCCGCGAAGATGTCCAGAAGCTTTACTTCCTCGTCGTACAGCTCATGGATAGCGTACGCGTTATCCCAGAAGATACGGAAGTCCGGTGCCGCGGGACGGAGAGAAGCCAGCTCCTCTACCACCGCGTCGGAATAGGTGATACCGTCGGGATTGGAGAACTTGGGCACGCACCAGATACCCTTAACGGAGGGATCGGAGCAGACGTGCAGACGCACCTGCTTCATATCCGGTCCTTCGGGGGTCATGGGAATCGGGATCATCTCAATGCCGAGGGCACGGCAGATGGCAAAGTGGCGGTCGTATCCGGGAGAGGGGCAAAGGAACTTGATTCTTCCCTGCCGTCCCCAAGGCTCGTAGCCGCCGCGGACGCCGAACAGCATGCAGCGCACCACGGTATCGAACATCAGATTCAGGGAGGAGTTACCCGCTACGATGATGCGGGACTCGGGAATGTGCAGAAGCTCGGAGAACAGACGCTTGGTCTCCGGCAGACCGTCCAGAACGCCGTAGTTCCGGCAGTCCAGACCGCTCTCGGACACGCAGTCCTCGTTGCCGGCGATGACGCCCAGCATACCGGTGGACAGATCCAGC
>JBGVKV010000079.1:0-7340 GCA_045123975.1 Eubacteriales bacterium
CCAAAGTGTTTGATATATTGGAATTGGTCTTGCGGATTACTATTTACGAGAACAAAGATAGGATTGCAAGATTTCTTCTACATCATCTTCATTGGGCGTATATCCTTCGTAAATATCATTACAAATCCATGCATAGTAATCAGTTATAGCCTCAATAAAAGATGTTAGAATCTCCTCAATAGTGCTGCGCTCTGTTCGCGCAGGCAGACGAATCTGTGGAATATCCTCGCTATTGCTAAATACTGGATAGGAGGAAAAATCAGCCCAATAAAACAAATATCCAACCCGTTTACCGCTACGGCTAATCAGATAATGATTATATTCAAAATCAACCCACAAAGTAATAGGAATACGATAGTTGCTTTCCACCCAAGTTACAAAAGAACGAAGTTCCTGCTCAACTTCTATTGGGATTCTCTTGTCGAAGCCAATATTAAATTCGGGCAAGATGTTTTCAGAAACTTTGAGTTCTACTGTCTGAGCCTTTTTCCAAACACTATTTTCAGTCACAGGAATCACCTCCTTGTCAAATTCAAGCTTGCCGGTCAATTCTTTTTTGTTTGCAAATCCTTGGTATAAACAGAAATGCGGACATAATCGTCGGCCTTTTCCCTACTCAAACAAACAACGCTTTCCACGTGGGTCGTAAACGGGAACATGTCCACGGGGGTGACTCGCTCCACCCGATAGCCGCCTTTGCGGAGCGTGATAGCATCACGGCCAAGAGTGTCCGGGTTGCAGGATACGTACACGATCCGCTCAGGGGACAGCCGGATCAGGGATTTCAAAAACTTTTCGGAGCAGCCGGCACGGGGCGGATCCACCAAAACCACGTCCACCTTGGTTCTCTGGCGGAGCAGATTGTTCATGTAGTCTCCGGCGTCCGCTGCGTGAAATTCCGCGTTGCGGATGCGGTTGAGGGCGGCGTTCTGCGCCGCATTTTCCACGGCGGATTCGTTGATCTCCACGCCGATGACCCGCTTGGCACGGCCCGCGGCCAACAGCGACATAGTGCCCACGCCGCAGTAGGCGTCCAGTACCGTTTCCTTGCCACACAAGCCTGCATTTTCCAGGGCCAGCCCGTACAGCTTTTCCGTCTGGGTGGGATTGATCTGCAAAAAGGATTTGGCGGACACGCGGAAGCGGATGCCGCCGATCACGTCCTCGATAAAGCCGCCGCCGTACAGAACGGTTTCCTTGCCGTCCATAAAGAGGGGCACGTCGGTGGTATTGATGCACTGCACCACGGTGGTGATGTCGGGGCGCATCTCGATCAGCGCCTCGGTGAAGGCCCGCGCCTTGGTGAAGGGGGAGGTGCCCGTCACCAGCACCACCATCGCCTGGGATGTGGCGCGGGATACCCGCACCATCACGTGACGGAGCAGACCCCGTCCGTTTTTCGGATTGTAGATAGTGAGAGACATCTCCTGCGCCAGTTTTTGCACTGCCAGACGGATGGCGGTGGCCCGCTCATCCTCGAGGAGGCAGGACTTGGCGGGGATGATCCGCCCACTTCCGCTTTGATAGATGCCACAGACCGTATGTCCGCTCTGACGGCCGAAGGCCGCCTGCACCTTGTTTCGGTAGTGATAGGGATCCTCCATCCCCAAAATCTCATCCACGTGGCACATCCGGCCCATGACGGAGATCATCTTGCGCATTTTGAGGCTCAGCTGGGCGGGATAGTCCAGATTGGGGGTCTGGCATCCGCCGCACTTGCCGAAATATTTACACGTCTTACTCATAGAGCGAGCGCTCCTTTTTTATGTATTATGCGATTACGCCGTTCTTAATCAGAAAATAGCCCAGCACCAAAACACCCAGTACGATGCGGTAGTAGCCGAACACGGCAAAAGAGTGACGGCGCACGAAGGAAACCAGGAACCGGATGGCGATCAGAGAAGTAATAAACGCCACCAGCGTACCTGCGATCAGGATTACGATCTCCGCCGTGGTGAATGCGAAGCCGAATTTCAGCAGCTTCAGAAAGCTGGCGCCCAGCATGACGGGGATGGCCAGAAAGAAGGAAAACTCAGCCCCGGCGGGACGGGATACGCCGCACAGCATACCGCCCAGAATGGTGGAGCCGGAGCGGGAGGTGCCGGGAATCAAAGCCAACACCTGGAAAGCGCCGATCTTGAGGGCAGCCTTCCAGTCGATCTCCTCCACCGTCGCGATGGCGGCCGTACGGTTTTTGTTCCGCTTTTCGATCACGATAAAGGCGATGCCGTATACGATCAGCGTCACCGCCACGGTGACGTAGTTGTACAGATGAGCGTCCAGCCAGTCGTCCAGAAGAATGCCGATCACCGCTGCGGGAACGCAGGCAATGAGGATCATGCCCCACAGACGGAAGCAGGATTTCACCTCGGCTTTGGACTTATCCCTCGTGAAAGGGAACAGCTTGCGGAAGTACAGTACGACCACGGCCATAACCGCACCCAGCTGTACCACCACGCGGAACATTTCCATAAAAGCCTCGCTGGCCTTCATGGTGACAAGCTCTTCCACCAGGATCATATGGCCCGTGCTGGACACGGGCAGCCATTCGGTGATACCCTCTACGATGCCCAGGAGGATCACCTTCAAAAGTTCAATAAAAAATTCCATAAGTACCTCACAGAGTGGATTCCGTATCCCCCGCACGGACAATGTCGCCGGCCCGTACGGGCACGTCGGTGCGCATGCGGAAGCGCATCATAGGATGGGGAGCGGATTCGATGACCTCCCCGTTTTCATCGGTCATAGCCTGCGCCGTAAAGGGAATGCCCACTTTACCGGGGGTGAGCAGCTCCATGGGCGCGCCGGCGATCACCTTGTTTCTTTGGATAAAGGTGGCGCATCCGTCCCTGTCGCTGTCGGTGGCAGCGATGGCTAAATAGGCCTTTTCCCGGATGTAGCCGGGCGCAGTGACGGTGTTGGCGGATTCGTGGGGCGGGGTGAAATAGAAGGCCGTGTGGTATTCACGGTGGCTCACGCTGCACAATTCCCGCATCCACAAAGGATCGTACGTATAGCCCGCGGGATCCGCCAGGTAGGCGTCGATGGCCATACGGTAAGTGTTGGTCACCACGGCGGTGTAATAGGCACTCTTTACCCGTCCCTCAATTTTGAAGGAGGTGATGCCCGCCTCAATCAGCTCCGGCACGTGCTCGATCATGCAGGTGTCCCGGGAGCTCATCACAAAGGTGTCGCCGTGATCCTCGATCACGTGGACACGGTCGTCGGGCCGCTTTTCCTCGGTGATCACCAGCTCGTTGTAATTCCAGCGGCAGGGCTGGGCACACATACCGTGGTTGCCGTCCCGTCCCGTGAAATAGTTGGAGAGCAGGCACCGTCCGCTGTAGGCGATGCACATGGCACCGTGGACAAAAGCCTCCAGCTCCAATTCAGGCGGCGTGTTTTCCCGGATCTCCCGTATCTCCGCCATGCTCAATTCTCTTGCCAGTACCACACGGGAGGCACCCATGTTGTACCAGGCGGTGCAGGCCTGGGCGGAAACGGAGGACGCCTGGGTGGAGATGTGGATGGCCAGCTTGGGCGCCACCTCCCGTACCAGGGTGAATACACCCAAATCGGATACGATCACCGCGTCCACCCCAATCGATTCCAAAAAGATCAGATAGGGGCGAAGTGCCTCGTATTCCTTCGTGCGGGGAAGGATATTGACCGTTATGTAGATCTTTACGCCCCGCTCGTGGGCGTAGGATACGGCCTCGGAGAGCTCCTCGTTCGTGAAATTGGCGGATGCCGCACGCATACCAAAGGCCTCTCCGGCCAAATAGACCGCATCCGCGCCGTAGCGGATGGCGGCACGCAGTTTTTCAAAATCTCCCGCGGGAGAAAGAAGTTCCGTCGTCATAGGAAAACTCCGGGCAAGTGCCCGATTCCTTTCGTAATAAAGTAAAAAGATGCGGCGGGAGGCCCGCCGCACCGTACTATCAGACGTTCATAATGACAGGCAGGATCATCGGCTTGCGCTTAGTCTTGCTGTACAGATACTTGGACAGATCGTCTTTGATATTCTGTTTCATCTGGGTCCACTCGGTGACGCCCGCATCGATGGTTTCCATCAGGGAATCCCGTGCGATCTGGCGAACCTCATCCATCAGCTGCTCGGATTCACGAACGTACACGAATCCGCGGGAGATGATGTCGGGACCGGAGAGAAGCGTGCGGGTGTCCGTATCCACGGTAGCTACCACCACGATCAGACCGTCCTGTGCCAGATGGCGGCGGTCACGGAGGACGATATTGCCTACGTCACCAACGCCGTATCCGTCTACCAGAACCCGGCCGGCAGGCACGGTTCCGTTTTTCTTACAGTTCTTGCCGTCCAATTCCAATACCTGGCCGATATCGCACACGAAGATGTGATTCGGGTTCATACCCATGTATTCCGCCAGCTCCTTATGCTGCATCAGGTGGCTGTATTCGCCGTGGATGGGCATAAAGTATTTCGGCTTCACCAGTGCGTGCAGAAGCTTGATCTCCTCCTGGCAGGCGTGTCCGGATACGTGGACCTCTGCATCCTCGTGATATACGTTCACACCGCGGCGGTACATTTCGTTGATGATGTTGCCTACCAGCTTTTCGTTGCCGGGGATGGCGTGGGAGGACAGCACCACCAAATCACCGGAGGTAAGCTCCACCTGATTGTGGTCGGAGAAGGCCATACGGTAGAGGGCGGACATGGGCTCGCCCTGGGAGCCGGTGGTGATGATCGTGATCTGGTTCGGCTTGTAGCGGCCGATCTCGTTGATATCGATCAGCACCTTATCGGGCACCTTCATGTATCCCAGCTCTACGGCGGCGCCGACCACGTTCAGCATGCTGCGTCCCGTGATGGCCACCTTACGGCCGTATTTGGCACTGTAATTGATGATCTGCTGTACGCGATGTACGTTGGAGGAGAAGGTGGCGACAATCACCCGCTTGGTGGGATTGTTCATAAAGATCAGATCCAGCGAGGTGCCTACCTTTCTCTCGGAGGGGGTGAAGCCGGCACGGCCCACGTTGGTGGATTCGCACATGAAGAGAAGCACGCCCTTCTTACCGTACTCACCGATGCGGGTCAGATCGATCATATCGCCGTCGATGGGGGATACGTCGATCTTGAAGTCGCCGGAGTGGAGCACCACGCCCACGGGGGTGGTAATGGCGATGCAGCAAGCATCGGCGATGGAGTGATTCACGCGGATAAACTCCGCAGAGAACGCACCCAGCTTTATCGTATCACCGGCAGAGACGGTGTTCATCTTTACCTTATGAGGCAGGCGCTGCTCGGCCAGCTTGTTCTGCAGAATACCCAATGTCAGGCGGGTACCGTAAATGGGCGGATTGATGGAGCGGAGCACGTAGGGCAGGGCTCCGATGTGATCCTCGTGACCGTGGGTCAGAAGGATACCGCGGATACGGTCCGCATTCTTTTCCAGATAGGAAATATCGGGGATAACCAGATCTATGCCAAGCATATCATCGTCGGGAAAAGCGAGGCCGCAGTCTACGATGATCATATCGTTACCGTATTCCAGAACGGCAATGTTTTTGCCGATCTCATTCAAGCCGCCCAGCATCATCACGCGCAGCTTGGTGTTGTTTTGTTTTTTTGCCATAAAGCAATCCTTTCGTCGTCATATGTAGATATGCGGCCGCAAAAAACGAACCCCACACATACAGGCCCGGGATCATAAGCCATGAAATATCCTGCGGAGCCCGAGGGCGGCGGGTCCGATGCCGGATAAACAGCCGAATGTGTGTGATATACTATTTTATTCGATGAATCAATAGGTGCAGACGTCCGCAAACGGGCGGCGTTCTGCGAAAAAAACGGACACAATATCTCAACTATATTATACCAAGGAAGCTTTTCTGTTTCTTCCCGGCGGCTATGAACAAAATGTGACTTTTTTGTGTACGTTGTAACCGTCACAAAAGGGTAAGCAGCCACACTCCGCCGAAAAGGGAAGTGGCTGCCGCCGCCCCGGCCAGAAAGGACAGGAGTTTCGTGCGTAAGCGTCGGCGTCGCCGGGCGGCAGGATACTCGGCACCGTTTTGCGCTACGATGCGCGAGGCCTCCCGCACCATGTCGTTTTCCGAGGGACACGCGTCCTCGCCATCCACGCCCCGGCGGATCACGAAATAGGCTTCCTCGAAGATCTTGCTTCCCGTATCCTTTACATAGATGATTTTTTTCTCACTTCCGCGCACTGTGGTTTCCTCCGTTTCTGTTTTTCTCCATTAGTATGGACCGGGGATAGGTCCCCTATGCGATGCACTCCGAAAAAAAGAGCCGTGTTACCGCGCAGGAGAGGAAAATGCAGAGCAGCATCACGAGAATCGCCGCGGGAAAAGCGTGCCGCGTCTTGCGTACACCGCCGCCGGGGGTGATGGCTGTGCCGGAGAAATACACGGAAAGAATATAGATCAAGGTGTCGGAGGACCCCATCAGCACGGAGGCGCACAGGCAAACGAAGCTGTCGGGACCGTAGCGGTCCATCAGAGAAGCGTAAGCGGCGGTGGAGGCAGATCCGGAAACGGGCCGGGTGAGAAGGAGGGGGATCAATTCGGCGGGGATTCCCAAAGCGGCGGCGGGGTGGGCCAGCACCCGGCTCAGACAGGTGAGGGCGCCGCTGGCCTCCAGCATGGAGAGGGCCGTCATCAAAGCGATCATCACCGGCAAAAGACGGACGGCGCTCATCAAACCGTTTTTGGCCCCCGTTACAAAGGAGGCGAAGTAATCCTTTCTGCGGGACAGCATGGGCAGGGCGGCCAGCAAGATTACCGCGGGGATCACCCATGCGGAGATGTATTCAATTCTCACGCCGATCCCTCCAGGCCCATGCCGCCGTGCGGCACAAAAGGATCGCCGCACTGCAGCACAAAAACGACGTGATCCATACGGGCGGTAATATGGAATAGGGAGATGGGGAGCCGCCGCTGTGCCGCAGGGCGATCAGCGTGGTGGGAAGAAGGTCCAAAGAGGCGGTGGCCAGAACGGACAGGGTGATCATATCGTCCGTGGCCCGGTGCGGGGTGGGATTGCGCCGCTGCATCGCCTCCATGGCTGAGAGCGCCAGGGGGGTGGCCGCGTTGCCGATACCGAGGATGTTAGCGCTGACGGCGGCGGTGATCTTTTCTCTTGTGTCACTGTCCTTCCAGGAGGAGGGAAAGACGTGTCGCAGAATGGGGGAGAGAAGCCGGCTCAGCCGATCGATCCAGCCGGCCTCCTGCAGGACGTTCATGATGCCGCACCAAAGCGCCATAGCCCCCGAGAGGGAAAACATCAATTCCATAGCCCGGCCGGCTCCCTCCAGCACTCCGTTGGACAGGGCGGCGGG
>JBGVKV010000080.1:0-2513 GCA_045123975.1 Eubacteriales bacterium
TCACAAAAATCGGTAAGGAGATCGCCATCGCTGTTCGTGAGGGCGGTCCCGATCCCAGCAACAACAGCAAGCTGCGCGATCTGATCGCGAAGGCAAAGTCCAACAACGTGCCCAATGACAACATTGACCGTGCCATCAAGAAGGCCAGCGGCGCGAACGCCGTTGTGTATGAAGAAATCGTATATGAGGGCTACGGTCCCAGCGGTGTTGCCGTAATCGTGGAAACGGCTACCGACAGCCGCAACCGTACTGCTTCCGATATGCGTCATTTCTTTGACAAGTACGGCGGAAACCTGGGCCAGAGCGGATGCGTGTCCTTTATGTTTGAGGATAAGGGTGTTATCATCATTCTCCGTGAGGACAATATCGATGAGGACGCTCTGATGGAAGCAGCTCTGGAAGCCGGTGCGGCTGATTTCTCCTCTGATGAGGAATCCTTTGAGATTCTTACTGAGAAGGACGATCTGTATGCCGTTCGAGATGCTCTCGAAGGTCTCGGTTATGCCATTGAGTCTGCCGAAATGGATAAGATCCCCAACAATTACGTTACTTTGTCCAGCGAGGATGATATCAAGAATATGAATCTCCTCCTCGAGCATCTGGAAGACTGCGACGACGTCAGCGAAGTATACCACAACTGGGAAGAGTAATTTCCGCCTTAGTGGAGGATCTATGAACGTATATTCCTCACTTACCGAGCTGATCGGCAAAACGCCCCTTCTTCACTTGCGGAAATATGGGGAAGAATTTTGTCCTGCTGCCACCGTTCTGGCGAAGCTGGAGTGCTTCAATCCCGCCGGATCCGCAAAGGATCGCGTGGCGTATGAGATGATCACCCGGGCGGAAGCGACCGGTCGGTTGAAGCCGGGCGCGACGATTATTGAGCCTACCTCCGGTAATACGGGAATCGGACTGGCAGCCATTGCGGCCGCCAAAGGATACCGTGTAATCATTACAATGCCCGAGACTATGTCCGAGGAGCGCCGGCGTCTCATGCGCGCGTACGGTGCGGAATTGGTTCTGACCGACGGAAGCCTCGGTATGCAGGGAGCCATCGAGGAAGCCCGGAGGTTATGCCGTGAAATTCCCGGTTCTTTTTTCCCCGACCAGTTCGGGAATCTGGCAAATCCGGCGGCTCACGTAAGTTCAACCGGTCCCGAAATATGGAAGGATACCGATGGGCAGGTGGATATCTTCGTTGCCGGTGTGGGCACCGGCGGAACGATCTCCGGCGTAGGCCGATATCTTAAGTCTAAGAATCCATCCGTGCAGGTTGTTGCCGTGGAGCCGGCAAAGTCCCCCGTGTTGTCGGGCGGAGCAGCCGGTACGCACGGTCTGCAGGGAATCGGTGCCGGATTCATTCCCGATACGCTGGATACGTCTATATACGACCGTGTTATTCCCGTTTCGGAGGAGGAAGCACTGTGTGCGGTGCACCGTCTGACAAAGTCGGAAGGAATCCTTGCGGGAATCTCCTCCGGCGCCGCGCTTCACGCGGCAACGGTGCTGGCAAATGAGCCGGAAAACTGCGGAAAGACTATTGTTGTACTTCTGCCTGACAGCGGTGAGCGGTATTTGTCTGTGCCCGGCTTTGTGGAGTAATTACCGCCTGTGTGAAATCCCTGTTGACAATATTTGCCTTGGATGCTATAATACACATACAGCGTTTTGTTGAAGAAAGGAAAGTACAAGATGATGATGCGTATGATGTCCATGCATATGATGATATGTGCCATCGCGGCGTGCTTTCTTTCACACAACTGAAACCTATATAATTCAGGTGTCTATTGTAAAAGGAAGTTCGTCAGAACTTCCTTTTTTTGAGGTGGATATATGACGTATATTTTGGCGCGCACCAATATAAGAAATCAGCGAATGTGACTTTTCAAAACGAATGGATTTTTACATTACTTAACTTATATTAAATTTAGGAGATTGTTATGAAACGTGTACTTTCCGCTATTTTGTTTGCTGCTTTGACCCTTTCCGTTTTGGCTTTTGCTGCCGGCTGCGGCACCGATGCCATCACCATCGCTGTTCCCAGCGATACTACCAATGAAGCCCGCGCGCTGCTTCTGCTGGAGCAGGCCGGATATATCAAACTGAAGGACGGTGTCGGCATCACCGCTACCGTTCGCGATATCGCAGAGAATCCTTACGGCATCAAGTTCCGTGAGATCGAAGCGGCTCAGCTTCCCAATATCCTTCAGGACGTGGATTACGCCGTAATCAACTCCAACTATGCCATTGACGCAGGCCTCAATCCTGTGAAGGATTCTCTTGTGATCGAGGGCGCATTCTCCGCTTATGCCAATATTCTGGCTGTAAAAGAGGGCAGAGAAAGTGATCCTGCTATCAAAGCACTGGTTGCGGCTCTGCAGAGCAAGCAGGTGGCTGATTTCATCAGCGGTAAATACGACGGCGCCGTGGTAGGCGTTGTGGAAAATCCCGGTGACGGCTATGCAACCGACGTGGATTATGCTGCTCTTGCAGGCACGGAGATCTCCGTAGCC
>JBGVKV010000081.1:0-35644 GCA_045123975.1 Eubacteriales bacterium
GCTTCACTCCAAGAAGGAGTTCAAGAAGTAAACGCTCTTGCGGAAAGACGGGTCGCAAATCAGAACTCATATATTTTGTTTTTCCACCGCAAATAGGACAAGCCCCTTTGTCGGATTGGTTTACCGTCTGTAAGATTGGTGTTTTACAATGAGAGCACCAATACACTTCTACAGGAAGGTCCTCGACAGTTGTTTCACCACAAATAGGGCATATATTTTCGTTGGTTTCAACATTACATTTCTTGCACCACATAAGCTCTACCTCCTTTCCTATAAATATTCCATTCCATTATAACAATTTTACCATCACAGCTGTCCTATAAAACGGACTTATTGACCCGATGCTCCCAAATATTCGTCCAGCTCATTAGTGTAAATATCAAACACTTTCAACATAATGTCGGTATCTGGATTTTTATGGAATACCAGAAAACACGACAAGAAAGCACTCCAGGTCATCTTACGTTTTCCATTTTCGACAGCCACCAATGTTTGCCGACTAACACCAATCATATCGGCTAACTTCGCCTGTGTAAGCCCCGTTTTGGCTCTTAATGCAGGCAAGTTCTGCGTCATTTTGTCCATTAAGATTTCTTTTTGTTTTTCATTCATAACTTTTCATCCTCCCACGCAGATAGGAAATTAAAATTAGAGGGTACGCATAAAAGCCCCAACATAAAATCGAAGCATTACTATTATACTAAATGTCTCACCATTTGTCAATATGACACAGAGGACTGACGGTGATTGTCGAAAAAAAGTTACAATTACTGGGTATAGAACATCGTATTATGGATTAACCTGTCTCCCGTTTCGATATACGGCGTGAGTGTAAAAATCAAGCGACATCACAACGTCATAGGCATTATCTTTTCTGCCAAAGAAGGCAAGGTCATCTGCCATACCAATAACATCGGTCAGATGCTTCATTCCTGGTCCGTAGTTAAAATAGTATGTAGCGGAGATGTGCGAGGTTCTTTTTTCTATCTTTACATCCATTTCGTAGAGGTTCGATACTTCGATTGCTTTACGAATAAACTCATTAGCTGCTTCAGCTCGTTCTGGCATAGGGACACATTCAACGCCCTCATAGACTTTTTCAATTATCTGTTCAAAGGTTAGGCGTTCTTTGGGGTTATTATTATCGACTTTCATTTCTTCAAGTTCTTCTTCACTCGGCATTTCCCACTTCGGAAACTTTTTTTCATAGATTACTTCTTCATAAAGTGCTTCTTCAATATTCATAGTGTCTCTCCTAAATTGATTACTGTTAAGTTGTTCTTCCGTGCATAATCAACGGTGTAGGCTGTTCCGCCGGAGCTCTCTGTCAGATAGCAGATGCAAACGCTGCTGTTATCAACCAAGTGGCGGTTTCTCTTGTGCATACATCCTCGTGTGTATTCCTGCGATGTATAAACTACCTTGTCAGCTTTACTCTTGATGTTCTCATAGATTTCAATATCACGAGCAGACCAGCCCCTTGTCTGTGAAAGACAAGGGAGGACAAGAATGAGCTTTACGTTGGGATACTGTGATTTAAGCTCCAAAACGGTCTGTGCTGCGAGAGTATCAAATCCCAAAGCACCACCGGCTCCGAAATAAAGGTATCCGTCGTCTATAAGTTGAATAAGCGTCGAATTAAGCCGCCGAGCAAGAGTCTCAACTTGTTCTGGCGGTATTTTTCTATGACCTGTAAAACATACTGTTTGATTCTTCAAAACACATTCCTCCACGACCATACATACTAAAAACACAAAAATTCCTATTATAATACTTATAGTATATCATAGTCAAGTAAAAATATCAATAGTCTGTGGATTTATGAACATAATACTTATAGACTATATATAGGAGGATGTATTATGAGCGAAATATCTAAACTTATCGGACAACGTATCCGTAACTATAGAACTCAGCAGAAATTGAGCCAAGAGAAATTGGCAGAGCTTTCTGGCTGCCATCCCACTTACATCGGACAAGTAGAACGTGGCGAGAAAAACGCAACTCTTGAAAGTATCGAAAAAATTGCATCCGCATTAAACATCCCGCTTGCTCAACTTTTTGAAAAGCTCGGTGATAGCGAAGCATCTGACAATATTCCTCTCAAATGTTATGAGTTCTTATCTGCAAAAAACAAAGCCGAGCAAGAGCACCTTTATCACTTGCTCATCGAAATGGATAAGTACAAGAACAAATAAACCAAAAGAAAGCAGAAGACCGTAATGGCATGGCAACTTACGCCAACCATTACGGTTTTTTTGCGTTTCGGCATAAGTCCTGTTACTCGTTCAAAGGCTCATCATCTTCTTTGATGAAGCTCATTATGTCTCCGGCATCGCAATCCAGAACATCAGCAATCTTCATCAGTATAGAAAGAGCAACTTCTTGATTTTTGCGGAGCTTTGTAAAAGTAGCAGGAGCAATACCGGCGAGCTTACGAAGCTCAACCTTACTCATTTCTCGTTCTGCAAGCATAACCCATAATTTTTTATAGCTAACTCGCATCATCCTCAACACCTCGCAGACTGTAGGTTTTTTACTTGTCCATATATTATACCATAAAATTCAGTTTTGGAACATAAATCAAGAAAAACTGTCGTGATTATTTATCGTTCTTTTCGAGAAGTTGAACTAAAATCGTGATATAATATTATATGAGGCGTTTTGCGGTGAGTGGGCTTATCAATATTCGTCTCGCAGTATGCAAGAAAAAACGCTTGCAAATAACATCTTTTGACCTTTTACGATAGCAAAATTACGCTAAAAACAAAGTATTATGACAAAAAGCGTAAAATCCTGTAATACACGGAATGATAAAGCGTAAGCCCTTGGGTTATTGGAACCGCCTTTTCGCCTACAATATATAGTGGATAGGTGGTGAGGCAAGTGGACACTAAGTTTATTCGTGATAGGATTACGCAGTTGAGGATGCAGAAGGGTGTATCCGAGTATAAAATGAGCTATGACCTTGGGCATAGTCGCAGTTACATATACAATATTTCTTCCGGTAAATCTTTGCCTCCCATGGCAGAGTTCCTTGAAATTTGTGATTATCTTGGAGTAACGCCCAGCGAGTTCTTTAACGACAATTTTGAGAACCCAATATTGGTGCAATCTGCCGTTGAGGAAATCCGTAAACTTGATGATGATGATTTATTGCTTGTGATAAGCAACGTGCGTCGTCTAAACAAAGACAAATAGCTATTATATTTGCCGACACACAAAAAAATGATAAGACCGTAAGGCTTCGGCATATTTCCCGAAGTTTTGCGGTCTTTTTTTCTTATAATATAGTAAACCCTAAAGTAAAAGGAGAAATGTACCATGGCGAATTTATTAGGCGGTTTCTTCAAGAGAATCGAGAAGCCGCAAGACACTCATCCACCGTCTGCTCTCAACGAGTTCTCTCAGTACGATAGCGAGTACATTACATATTGCATCGAACAAGACCAGACACTCAGCAATTTAGAATCAGAAATCAAGTCCTGCGACGACCCAAAAGAAACTGTCATGCAGACCTTACGGACTGCGTGTGCTTTTTATGCCGCCGATTGGACGGGCATCATCGAGGTCGATATGGAGTTGGGCGTAACCAACACAGGATGGTGGCACAATCCAGACCCCAAAATCAAGAAGTTGCAACGAATCAGCGAATTTGAAAACTTCTTCCCAATGCAGACGTGGCAGAAAGCTATTAAGGACGTTCAGCCCGTTATCATTCTTGATGTGAACGAGGTAGCCAAAACCTCGCCCCAGGAATATCAAACCTACACACGCCTCGGCGTTCGCACAATGATTGCCGTTCCTTTTGGACCCAAACCTTTGGGCTTTCTTGTGCTGAGAAATCCTACCCGATATAATACTCTTACAAGTGCCGCACGAGGATTTGCATATATCGTCCACCGTGCTCTGGCACAGAAAAGAACGATTGACCGAGTTAAAATGGCTCTTACTCCGGAGGAGATCAAGAGCGACAAGGACATCGTTATCAATTTCTTTGGAGATATGGAAATCATCACCCAGGACGGCGTATGGAAAGAGCACGACTTCAACTCCCCAAAATGTTGCCGTACTGCAACGTACATTATGCTTCAAAGAAAGACGGCTCACTCTGCCTTGGCGATTGCAGATGCCTTATACCCAGAGGAAAACGCCGATATTGACACTATAAATAAGAACATCCGTGGTTATATTTACCGCTTTAGAAAATCGTTTGAGCTTATCAGCAAGCACAAGCTCATTGAATATACCTCAAACGGTTATAGATTAAACCCTGCTCTCAACATCAAAACCGACCTTCAGCAATTTGAGACTATTTGGGAACAGGTGCAGCAGGATATTCCTGTTACTCATAAGGTTTATTTGTTGAAGCAGGCTATCAAGCTCTATAAGGGTGCTGTGTTCCAATCCTCTTGCGACGACCATTGGCTCGTCGGCATAGCGACAGAGTACAAGATGAAATACATCAGCATGGTCAACGAGCTGCTGTCTATCTTGGCAGAGTTTGATGACTATGACGGCGTTCACCACTTCGCTTTGAAAGCTATCAAGCTCACGCCCGAAAATGTGAAAGCACAGTATTGGCTCGTGTATTCCATGTATCACACCGGTGCTGTCGCAATCGCAAAACAGGAAATCGGACAAGCCAAGCTCCGTCTGACCGAGGACGAATACGCCACCCTCAAAAAATACATCATCAAGGACAGTTCACTCCAAGATTGCCTGCTTTTTGATGAAAAATAGGCTCATTTGACTTTCATTTGACTGAGAAGCGGTTCCATTTGGCTCTCATGCGACACCTCTTTTCGCCATTTGACTCTCATTTGACTCAAACAGGGTCTATTTGACTTTCATTCGACTCCTGTGCGACTTTGAAACCACCCCCGTAAATTAGCCTTTAAGGGCAAAAGCTCTTAGACTAATTTACGGGGGTATTTATTTTGACCTACATATTCCTCAACAGGGGTGCTTTTGCAAAACGCAGAAGCACCCCTTCTTTTTTTGCCCTCTGCCGTAGGGTACACGCTCCTCGTGCTCCTCCGAGCTGAAATTTGACTTTATCCAAAATCAAATTTCAAAAATTCGGAGGAAACACAAATGTTCAAAAAAGATAGTCTCTATTCAATCAATAAGAAGAATCCCGATGCGGTTGTTTACAAGTTCGCCAACGGTGAGCAATCCCTCGTTACTCGTGCTGACTTTGCCACCGAGGAGGAGTTCCTGGCTTTTAAGAAGTGGTCTGATGAAGACCTCCACATCGAGGATAAGCGTGATGTGTTGGCTGGCATACGCCAAGTTTCCATTGATGATATTTCGGAGGCAGCTATTGCCGTTCCTGCGGTTGATGTTGCTATGGAACGTCAGCACCAAAGAGCAGAACAACGCCGCAAGGCTTCCGATATGGTTGTTCAGCTCAAAGATAAACTGACCGAGACCCAGTTCCGCAGACTTTGGATGTACCACGTTGAAGGTAAAACAGAGGAAGAAATTGCGGAAATTGAAGGCGTTGCTCAACAGCAAGTTTCCAAAGCAATCCTCGCTGCTGAGAAAAAAATAAAAAAATTTTCGTCGGAGACGTAAAAACAGGGTGTAAAAACGCCCCCAAATTTATGTTAGGTGAAGGGACATGATTTCGATGCTCCTTTCACATATCGGACATATCAGAAAAATCGTTCCGATATTTCTGTTCCTTGAAAACTGAATAGACACTCATCAGATACGTTCCTGTGTACCACGAGCTACGGCAGGGTGAACGCCATGACCCTTCTTTTTGATAGGCGAGCGATAATTCACCACAACCTGCGAGATTCGGATTGCTACCGAACCGGCGACGACGGACACAGGGTTAATGATACTTCTGTAATTCGCAGCCTGGCCACAAAGAAGGCGGGGAGGTTAGAGTCCTATGGAACAGCTTCGCAAGCTGTCGTTTGGTGAGTCCCACTACCGGGGGAGGAGATAAATACGGTAACAAGCAAACTTTGGCGGCAGCAACTTGTTTGCGGTCGCCTTTACATATCCGAACAGGAATGTAGAAAGGAACTGCTTATGAAAGACACTTGGCTATATCGCCGTGGTGATATTTACCTCGTAAATCTTGGTGAACACTTCGGCTCCGAGCAAGGGGGCTGCAGACCTGTTCTTCTTATTCAAAATAATGTAGGAAACTATTACGCACCTACATTGATTGTAGCCCCCATAACGTCTCGGCATTTCAAAAAGGCTAAACAGCCTACCCACGTTGCCCTTGTGGGAGTTGATAATCTTACCAGCCCGTCGGTCGTACTTATGGAACAGATTCTCACCGTTGATAAATCAAGGGTAATAAAGTATATAGGAAAGATTTCCGACGAGCAGATGCGTTCCATCGACAAGGCAATTAAAGTCAGCCTTGGGATTGACGTTTGATGCTCGTTTTCTTTTTCCCACAGCATAAAAAGGAAAGTTCTGGCTAATAATAAGTATCGAAAGGCGGTGCAAGTATGATTGAAAGAACCCAGACCCACAAAGATTTGCTCGCTTCTCTGGTTGACATCCGTGATGTCAAAATTGACCGTTCACTCCCCATTGAGGACAGAGTGAAGTCCTATGTAGAGCAAGTAAAGAATCCCTATATGTTCAAAGTCGGCAACACCGTTGTCCGTGTATCATACGCCGACACCAACAGAACGATGAACGACAATTTCGTGAACATGATTGCGGCGATGTAATGGAAAATATTACATCGCTGTATTATTCCCGACAAACTGGATTTTCGCATCCGAGTATAGTATAATAAGGACGGACAAAAAATCAGCGGAACTCCGTTTGTTTGGGCTTGACCCCAAATAAAAGGAGTGGCGTTGTTATGCAAAAATTAAATGATAAGATTTATCATGCCGCCATCTACCTAAGATTATCGCAGGAAGATGGCGACATTTCTGTTTCTGACAAAAACGAGAGTAACAGTATCTCGACCCAGCGTGATTTGATTCACGCCTATCTGCAGAAGCAGGCAGACATACTCTATGAAACAGAGTTTTGTGATGATGGTTATACCGGAACCAACTTCGACAGACCGGGCTTTACGGATATGATGAAAGCTGTGCGTGAAAAGCGTGTGGATTGCATCGTCGTAAAAGACCTTTCCCGTTTCGGTCGTGATTATATTGAATCCGGTAAATACATTCAGAAGATTTTCCCGATGCTCGGCATCCGCTTCATAGCTATCAACGATGGCTACGACTCAGCCGACACAGGAAATCAGAGCAACGATTTTGTTCTTCCTTTCAAGAACTTAATCAACGATTCCTATTGCCGAGACATTTCTATCAAGTCTCGCTCCAATCTGGAAGTGAAGCGAAGGAATGGAGAGTTCGTCAATAACTTTGCGGTCTTCGGCTATATGCGTTCTCCCGATGATAAGCACAAGCTCGTCGTGGATGAAGAGGCTGCCGTTATCGTGCGTAATATCTTCAACTGGAAACAGGAAGGTTGGAACGCACAGCAGATTGCAAACCACTTGAACAAGCTCCACTTTCCGTCCCCAATGGAATATAAGAAGAAATGCGGTCATAACTACCGCACGAGCTTCAAGACCAAGACAACTGCTCAATGGAGTGCTGTTGCTGTCCTTCGTATCTTAAAGAACCCTGTTTACACGGGAGTTCTGGAGCAAGGCAAGACCACCACCCCTAACTATAAGGTAAAGACCAAGGTTGTCAAAGACGAATCCAAATGGGCAAGAGTTGAAAACGCTCACGAAGCGATTATTACCCCTGCTCAGTTTGAGCTTGTACAGGTCGTGCTCGGCATGGACACCTGCAGAGCCGAGAATAACGAAGAAATCTATCCGTTCTCCGGTATGATTTACTGTGCCGATTGCCAAAGCCCGATGCTCCATCGTGCGGCAACCTCTAACGGCAAGAAGTATCACTACTATGTGTGCTCCGGTAATAAGAGAGACAAGAATAGCTGTACGACCCACAATATCAAGTGCGACTTGGTTGAAGAAGTCGTTCTCGCCACGGTGCAGGCTCATATCAGTATGGCAATCGACATTGATAACGCTATGAGCCAAGTAGATTCCCTTGATTGGGAACAGCGTGAGGTTCGCAAAATCAATGCTCAAATCTCTGCGATGGAGCTTGACGTTGAGAAGTTCAGCCGTATCAAATTGGAGCTTTACGAAGATTTGAAAGGTGGCTTGATTTCCAAAGAAGAATACTATTCTTTCAAGGAAGATTACGATGTTCGCATCAATTCCATCAAACAGCAGATTTCCAATCTCGTGAGCCAACGCAACGCTATTAAGGGCGGTTTGACAAGTGCCCAGGGATGGTTCGCACAGTTCCGTAAATACGAGAACATTGAAAAACTGACCCGTTTGGCAATCGTCAGCTTGATTGAGCGTGTCGAGATTAACGACAACAAGGACATTCATGTGAAGTTTAGACACGCCGACCAATTTGCCGCAGCTCTTGAATATTTGGAAATGCGGAAACAACCCCAATGCAAAATAATTCTGATGAAGGAGGCTGGCTGGAATGGCAAGAACATCCCGCAAACAGCAAAACCTGTCGCTCAGTCAGTCGTTTTCTGAGCAGACAAAACTTTATAATGTAGCAATTTATGCCCGTCTCTCCGTTGAAGATAACGGAAAGGACTCTGATTCTATCGAAAGTCAGATTGAATATCTGGAGGACTTTATCGCAAACGACCCGACAATGCGTAAGGTTGCCGTTTACATCGACAACGGCTTTACCGGCACAAACTTTATGAGACCCGAATTTCAGCGTATGATTGATGCGGCTCGTCTCGGTGATATTAACTGCGTTGTCGTAAAAGACCTCTCTCGTCTCGGCAGAAACTACGTTGAGACCGGTGAGTTCTTGGAAAAGGTCTGTCCGTTCATCGGTCTCCGCTTTATTGCCGTGAACGACAATTATGATTCCGAAGCCGTTACAAACAATTCTCAGCTTGCGGCATCGCTCTCCAACATCATCAACGATTTCTATGCGAAGGACATTTCCCGAAAGGTCTTTTCCGCTTTGAAAACCAAGATGGAGAACGGCGAGTATATCGGTGCTTGGGAAAAGTACGGTTATCTGAAAGACCCCGACAATAAGAACCGTCTTATTGTGAACCCCGAAACAGCTCCTATCGTTCAGCAGATTTTCTTATGGCGTAGTGAGGGTATGAGCTATATGGGTATCAATAAGAAGCTCAACGAAATGGATATTCCGT
The DNA here is from genome assembly GCA_045123975.1 of Eubacteriales bacterium. Lineage (GTDB taxonomy): Bacteria > Bacillota > Clostridia > Oscillospirales > CAG-272 > SIG701. Next base: position 9,226 of record JBGVKV010000081.1, read on the forward strand.
CTCCTGGGCAGTACAAAGCTGACCGTGGTATCGTAACCAACAACAATCAGAAGAAGCGTAGAATCCTCTGGAATAAGCATATTGTTACCGATATTCTGAAAGACATTACCTATATCGGACACATGGCACAGCGTAAGACCACCCAAGTATTACACAAAGGAGTTCCGTTCAGCCGTGTTAATGAGGAAGATTGGGTTGTCGTTCACAACACCCACGAGCCTATTATCGAGCAGGAGCTTTTCGATAAGGTGCAGGAAATCAATCGTGCGACCGCCGAGAGAGCCAAAGCGAACAGCGGCAAGTACGACCACCTTCCCAAAGAAAAGAACATCTACGGTGCAAAGCTCGTCTGTGCTGATTGCGGTGCGAGAATTAAGCTCCATCGCTCTTTCAACACCAAGAAAGATAAGGTGTATTTCACCTTTAATTGTCCGACCTACGGAGAACACGGCAACGCCGGTTGTTCCAGTAGAGTAAAAAGAAAAGCCGAACTGGATGAGGCTGTTTTCCAATCCATCCGTGCTCAAATGGATGTGTTTATGGATACTGCATATATTATCAAGTCTTTGCTCGCACAGAAGCAGGCAATCAACAAAGGTGCTGCGAGAAAGAAAACAAAGGCTTCCTTGAACGCAAAGATAAAGAGTATTCGTTCCTCTATCTCAACTCTCTATGTGGATTTGAAAGATGGTCTTTTGACCGACGAAGAATATCTTATGCAAAAGGAAAAATACCAAGCCCAGATTGCGGAGCTTGAACATACTTTAGGTGAGCTGAACCGAGACGAAACGGACACGGAAGAAACGCTCATCGGCACAAAGAAATGGGCGGCTATTGCAGAGGAGTATTCCGAAGCAACCGAGCTGACCGAGGGTATGTTGAACGCTTGCGTGGAGCTGATAAAGGTTCACGCAGACGGCTCACTTGAAATCACATTTAACTATATGCAGGAGTTCAAGGAACTTCTGGAAACAACAGAACGCTTGAAGAAGGAGGTGGCATAAATGCCGAAAGCAATAGCGTTGTATTTACGACTTTCGCAGGAAGACGTGGACGTTCGGCGTAATGCCGCCAAGGACGAGAGCAACAGTATCTCGGCACAGCGTAGCCTTATCACAAGGCATATCGACGAGACCCCCGACCTCTGCAATCTCCCTCGTTTGGAGTTCTGCGACGATGGTTTCTCCGGTACAAATTTCTCCCGTCCCGATTTTCAGCGTATGATTGAGCTGACAAAGCAAGGCGAAATCGGCTGTATTATCGTAAAAGACCTTTCCCGTTTCGGTCGTGATTACCTTGAAGTGGGCGACTATCTGGAGCATATATTTCCGTTCCTCGGTATTCGCTTCATTTCCGTCAACGACCACTATGACAGCTCTGCTCACGATGGAAAGACCGTAGGTATGGACATCACGTTCCGTAACCTTATCTACGATTACTACAGCAAAGACTTGTCCTCAAAGGTCAAGACGGCGATGCGTTCCAAACAGGAAAAAGGCGAGTTCATCACTTGCTTTACCTATGGATATAAGCCCTCGCCGGAGAACAAACACAAGATGATAATTGACGAACCTGCAGCCGAGATTGTCCGTGAGATTTTCGATGCGGTAATTGCCGGTAAGACCACAAGTGAGATTGCCGCAAATCTTAATGCAAGGGGCGTTCCCACACCCAACGAACACAAGGGAGTACGCCGCAAGGATAAGGGCGAACCACAATGGACACATCCTCGTATCACCTATATGATTCGCAACATCAAATACACGGGCGTTATGACCAACCACACAAGGGAGAGCCGTTTCATCCGTGATAAGAACCAAAGGCGTGTTCCTATGAGCGAGTGGATTTTTCATCCCGATGCTCACGAAGCCATCATTTCTCGTGAGAAATGGGAGCAGGCAAACGAAATGCTCCGCAACCCCAAGAAAGTCGTTAAGGCAGTTCTTGAACAGCCCGACAGAGTTTATTACTGTGCTCATTGTGGCAGAAAGCTCCGCAAGACCTACGGTTCCGACCAGTATTATTCTTGTGTATCTGCCAAGTATCAGCACGACAGCGAGTGCTCCGGTATTCGTCTGAAAAGAAGCGAAATGGAAGATATTCTCGTTGAAGCGTTGCGAGCACAAATCAACTTTGTAAAGCAGACAAGGCAGACCGCAAAGAAAGAAAAGGTCTCTCCAAGCGTGGAGTGCTACCGTGCTATTACGCAGGTTGACAAGGAACTGGCACAGCTCCAAAACAAAAAACTGGAACGCTATGAAGCGTATCGCTCCGGTGAAATCAGCCGTGAGGATTTCATCAAAGCTAAAGACCAAATCACCACCCAGGCAGATGAACTGACGGCAAAAAAAGAACAGCTTGAAAGAGACTATCAAGCCATGCTCCAAGCCAAGCAACACGAGGCTGAAACAAAAGCCGAGTTCTCCCAAGCTGAAAAGGTTCTTGCCGACTTCGATGCAGGATTGCGAGAGCACCTGTATGAAGCAATCGAGCAAGTAATCGTAACTACCAACGAACAAATTGAAATCAAGTGGGTATTCGCAGACATCTTCGCTCAGAAGGAAGAAATCTGCTGATTTTGAACAAAAAGAGGTATTTGCCCCTATTATTACACGAGCACCCCCTATGCGACCGAGATTGTCGAACGCTGTCAAAAACGGTCAAAGCCCTTGGAAAATCAAGGGTTTTGACCAAAGTGTTAATTTTTTTGCTTCTCCCTTGACACGTTGAGACGATCTTGGCCGTGTGGTCATTCCCAAGGAAATCCGCCGCACCATGCGGATCCGCGAGGGGGACCCTCTTGAAATTTTCACCAACCACGAGGGTGAGGTCATTTTCAAAAAATATTCCCCCATCGGAGAGCTGGCAGCCTTCGCCGCCCAGTACACGGAAACTCTGCACAAAACCTGCGGCATGGCGGTAGTCATCTGCGACCGGGATGCGGTTATTGCCTGTGCCGGCATTCCCAAGAAGGAATACGTGGACCGAAAGCTGTCCTCCGAATTGGAGGCTGTGATCGAAAACCGCACGCTCTACACGGCGGACGGAAAGGACGAGATCGCCGTCATCGACGGCGGCAAATGCTACGTGAGCTGTGCTATGCCCATCATCACGGAGGGCGACGTAACCGGATGCGTTGCATCCGTTTTCAGTCGCGAGGGGGACGTACAGCAGATGATGAATGCAGAGCTGGAATCCAAGTTGATTCAGACAGCGGCCGGCTTCCTCGGCAGACAGTTGGAGAGCTGAAAACACAATCGCCCGTATGGTTTTCCATACGGGCGATTTCTTGTTTCCGAAAAAATTAAAAAGAAGAACAGGAGACTATCTCCTGTTCTTCCCTACGGGTATCGAAATTACTTGGTGCCCTTGATATCGTTCTCGTACTTCTCTACCATTTTCTTGACCATCTGGCCACCGATGGAGCCTGCCTGACGGGAGGTCAGGTCACCGTTGTATCCCTGGCTCAGATTTACGCCTACTTCGCTGGCGGCCTCCATCTTAAACTGCTCCAGTGCTTTCTTTGCTTCGGGAACGAGAGTCTTGTTGCTTGCCATAATCATTATTCTCCTACTTAATCAAGAATTATCTATATCATCGAGTACGCTCTTGCGTGCTCTGCTATTATTATCTTCTTGCGGCGAATGATTATGAGTGGTAGTTTTTCGCTCTGTTAATATATTATTCATAAAAACAACACATATAGAGAATCGACTCCATATGTGCCGTTGAGGTTAAACTATTCAATGAAACAATTTTGTTTTTGTCAGCGTTTTGTGCAAAATCAGTCCGCAGACGCCGGCGGAAAGAATCTCTCCGATTCCCACCGTAAGCATCAGAAACCAATACATCTGCTCCTCCCCGTACACGTACTGCAAAACGAAAGGCACAATCAACATATTGGAGAGAATTGGCGGCAGAATGGCAAGATATTTACTCTTATTGCGGAGAAAATACGTACCAAGTGCACCGAGCAATGTGGCAATCGAGCCGAACACGATATCCCACAAAAGCGAACCGGTCAGGAAATTAGCCAACGTACAGCCGATGAACAATCCTGGAATTGCGGCAGGTGTAAACGCCGCCAAAACCGTCAAAGCTTCCGAAAGACGAATCTGGATCGGGCCGCTTGCCAGATGCAATACGGCAGACAGGCCTGTCAATATCACGTACAATGCAGCGATAATAGATGAATGAGTGATAAAACGAACTCGGTTTTTCATAGGATTCTCCTTTAGTTTTGTTTTAAGTGAGGAAGGTTTCGAACTCACTGAGATACAGTATACCACATAAAACGGATAAAGACAAGTAGGAAGACAAACAAAAAGCGAGGATAGGCATTGCCTATCCTCGCTCGGGAATCAGGGATTATTTGCAGAAGAAACGGAAGAGGAACGTTACGGTCTGGCCACGGGTGCAATCTGCATCTGCGCCGAAGGTATTGTCGCCCATACCGTTGGTGATGCCGTTATCTACGGCCCACTCTACTGCGGTTGCGTAGTATGCATCTGCATCTACGTCAACGAAGCCAGCGTCAGCGGCTGCATCGGGTGCTCCCAGTGCTCTCCACAGGAAGGTTACGATCTGAGCACGGCTGCACTCAGCATCGGGAGCAAACTCGGTAGCGGAGATACCGTTGGTGATGCCCTTCTCCACTGCCCACAGTACTGCATCGTAGTAGTACATATCGCGGCTAACGTCTGCGAAAGGTACTGCGTCATTGCTTGCTACGGGACATCCTGCTGCTCTCCACAGGAAGGTTACAACCTGTGCACGGGTGCATGCCAGATCAGGTCCGAACATAGTGTCGGTCATACCGGTGGTAATACCGGAGTTCACTGCCCACAGTACTGCGTTGTAGTAGTATGCGTCAGCGGCTACGTCGGTAAACGGCATGGTAACTACGGGGATATCCGGAGTTACTGCGTTCTGAATCCAGCCTGCATAAACAGTCTTGGTTGCGCTCAGAGTGATCTCAGTTACGGGCTTGGTAAGAGCCTTATCGGAATACCAGCCTGTGAAGGTGTAACCATCCAGGGTAGGTACGTACTTGGTAAGGTCTACCTTAGTGCCGTATACACCGGTAATGCTGTCAATAGCAGAACCACCGTTGGTCTCAAAGCGGAGAGTTCCGGTCGCAACGGGAATTACAGGAGTAGATGCACCGCTGGTTGCCCAGTATGCGGTCACGGTAACTGCATGATCGGGCATTACAAAGTATGCATTCGCGCTGCCTGCATTCTGGATAGCAACGTCATCAGACAGCCAGCCCGCGAAGATATAGTTGCCATTAGCGACGGCATTGATGTATACGATCTCGCCGTAGTTGTAGAAGCCTTCGCCGGATACGGTGGCGCCGTTGCCATTGATGATTACTTTATACTCATCCATGACTACATTGTAGGTGCCATCCTCTGCAAGAGTTGCAACGTACGTATGCTTAACGATATTTGCGTTGGGCTCAACGGAGAAGTTACCGCCGGTGATGCATACCTGGCTGTCATCAGCCTGGCCGTTAGCCGTGGTGATGGTGCCTACGAACTTACCGCTCTGGATAGCAACAGATGCGGAAGAATGGATAGCCTTGTTACCGTTGGAAACGATAGAACCGGTCTGAGCCGTGCTGTTATCCACGATGGTCAGCTTGCCTGCAGCTGCGGTAAGGGTTGCAGCTGCATCGCTCTCGATGGTATAGCCATTCAGATCCAGAGTCAGGGTCTTGATTACGCCATATGTAACGGCTGCGTCAACGTCTGCAATCAAAGTTACAGTGCTGTTATTGGCAGCAGCAGCGAAAGCGGCTTCGAGAGAACCGTAAATGGTTCCGTTAACAGTAGCAACAGCACCTACGAAGTCAGTCTGTGCATCGATGGTGTTTGCATTCTTAATTTCGTTTACGATTGCATCACCGGTTGCAAGGGTGTTACCCTTTGCGGTTACTGCCAGAGATGCGGGAGTGGTAAAGCTTGCAATAGTAACGCCGCCGTTGTTCATCGTATTGTTGTTGAACACAACGGAATTCTTAGCAGCAATTCTTGCGTTTGCATTGTTAAAGGTATTGCCGGTAACGGTTACAGTCTTTGCGTCCTGACCGTTCTGGTTGTCGGAAATACCGTTTCTCCAGTTGGTGAAGGTGGAGTTGGTGATGGTAATAACCACGTCACCCATAGCAGCACCTGCGCCCTCACCAATGATTACAGCATTCGTATTGTTGTACGCTGCATTACCGATAAAGGTACAATTATCAATAGTAATATCAGTCTTTGCGGAGATAGCGCGAAGTCTGGGAGCCCACTGAGAAGTTGCTTCGCTCAGATCAATCGTAAGATCCTTAACGGTTGCAGCTGCCTCGAAGCGGAATGCAGACAAGTAGTTGTAACCGTCAGTAATCATACCGGTGAACTTGAGGGTATAACCGTTACCGTCAATGGTCACGGGTACGGCAATCTTGGCACCGGTATTACGGTTATCCCAATCGGAGGTGATGGTGATATCGCACAGCAGTTCTACGGTATCATTCTCCTTAACTGCCTTGAGAGCAGTTTCCAGGGTTTCGTAATATACGTCGCCAATCTTAGCAACAACATTCTTCAGGTAAATCTTGCCGTCTTCGATGTAAGCCTCCAAAGACTCATCGCCAACAACCTCAACGGTTCCGGTGAAACCGGACAGATCGCCGGTAATGACGGTAACTTCACCTGCGGTCATACCGGTAGTATCAATTATGATCTTACCTGCACCGGAAATGCTGGGAGCAGCCAGCGTGCTCGTCATATCAATAGTCAGAGAGCCATTCTCCATTACCAGAGGAGCCGCATAGGACAGGCTGGAGTTGTTCAGAACCAACGCACCTGCAAGATAGTTGCCCTCATCTGCGCCGTTGGTGGTAGTGGTGGACACCAGCTTGGTATCGGTCAGAGTGAAAACAGAATCTGCATCTCTGATCATGAAAGTGCCGACCTTAACATCACTCTTATTGAAAGTGAACTCGGTTTTAGAGTTTGCCGAATAGAAGGTAATGCGAGAAGAATCCAGAACTACGTTGTCAAATGTGAACGCATAGGTTCCAGCGTAGTTGCCAGGCTTATTGCCAAAAGAATTGTTGCTACCAAGAACAACATAGGCATCCTTAACAGTCATGGAATGCTCCACATCCCAGCTGCTCATTGCGACCAGACCATGCATGAAAACAGAAATGTCATCTTCGGTCAGGCTTGCGCGAGCAGCCAAAGCATCTTCGATGTTGCCGTAAATCGTGAGCTTATCACCATAGCCAAGGCCATAGCGGGCTTTATCAGTCAGGGTAACAGAAGCCCCCTTCTCAACGATCCACTCTGCATACTCGGTACTATATGCATTGCCGTAGTCGTAGAGCATTGCAAAGGTGTTGTCGCCCCGGAAGGTAACCTTACCGTAAAGCATAACCTCACCGCCGACAATGGAGTTCTTAATGATCGCATTGTGATGCAGATCGATCTCCTTGCCAGTCAAGGCGGCAATCTTCAGAACACTTTCGCCGTAAACATTAAAATCGCCCAAACTTCCGTCGATATTAAAGTTTGCGCACTCGAAGGTAGAGTCCGTCAGGTTCAGAACACCGTTACCTTCTTTTGCGGAGCTGGCAACGCCAACGCCCATGCCGTTGTGGTTCAGCACTTTAAGGGTGGAACCGTTCTTGACGTCAATGGTAGCGGTAGCCGCAGTGCCGCTTTCTGTTTCGTTAGCGGGACGGCCGGCAATACCAAAACCGTTCTTAACAGTCAAGGTAGAGTTATCCACCTCAATATTGTTTCTGTTAATCAGGTAATCCAATTCGATATTGGAGTTCTTAATCACCAGAGTGCCGTCGTACTTATTGCTCGTATCCTTTTCTCTGCCGGAAACGTGGATTCCGAAAGAAGAAGAGTTGGAACCGGAAATGATAGTCGCATTATCGAAAATAAGCGTACCGTCGCCTTCACCGCCACGACCAACAAACAGCCAACCTTTGCTCCAGTCAAACTTTGCGGTACCGGTAATAGTAACGGTCTTGCCGTAAACTGAACCCGCTGCGCTAATGGCAGTGTCAGGAGAGTTTACAACGATGGTATCGCCGTTCTGCGCGGCATCAAGAGCTGCCTGCAAAGTGAGAAAATAAATGTCGCCGATCTTGGCAACGCCACCGCCGATCAGTACTTCATCCTCATAGATCTTGGCATCTGCGTTATCAATACCGCCATAGATAATATCAGCAACATTTGCGCTATTACCGTTAGTAACTACGGTACAGTCGTTGAAATCGAACTTGTTGTCCGCATCGTAACCGGTAAAGACGTAAGGAACATCGTTGAATTCGCAATTCTCAAAGGTTGCGCCGTCCTCCGTGCCCCACACGTTCACATAAGCCTTATTGAATTCCGTGCCGGTAGCGGTCAGAGAACCCAGGTCGGAGCCCAACGCTACTCTGCCGTTGACCACACAATTCGTAAAGGTAAGGTCTGTGCCGCTTGCGCTATCGAAATGAACCGCCCACTTGCCGCTTGCAGGATTGAAAGTGGTGCCCTCAAAGGTGATAGAGCCGTTATTAGCACCGTAGCAGTAACGGAAAGTGTTCTCGGTAGCGGTGAAGGTACAATCCTTGATCAGACCGCTGCCGGAGAGGTTGTTATAACCGTCGGAGTAGTTAAAGTCAATGTTCTCTACTCTGTAGTTGGTACCTCTCAAAGTAGGAACGCCGTTCAGGACAACATTGCCCTGTCCGATAACGGTAACGTTGCTCTTTTTAATAGTAAGAGCCGCGTCATAGGTACCCTCAAAAATAGTGAGAGTATCGCCATCGTTAAGCGCTGCGATAGCATCCGTCAAAGATGCGTAACCGGTTTCGCCGATCTTGGCAACGTCTGTGTCGGCTGCAAACACGGACACGGTTGAGATAGTCAGTACCATGAACAGCGTAAGCAACCATGCAAGAGTCTTTTTCATGTTTTTCCTCCTAAAAATGTCTTTGAAACAGGTATGCGGCATCTGCCTACCGGCAAACGGTCCGCCTACACCGTATCATCGAGATATTACGGTACATGCCGACCTCGCCGAATGTAAAATGCCGACAAATACCTTATCGTAACAATTATAGCACACATCTGCTCGAATTGGAAGAGATTATTTAAAGTTTTGAGCCGAAATTCCCCCAAAGTTACCGACAGTTTTTTGTGTAAATTATCTAACAAACGGCTGTATTATATATTTTACCCATATTTTCGACAAATTGCACAAATTTTACAACGAAAAAATCGGGACCCGTTTCGGGTCCCGATTCGATGGACAGATTCAATTATTTCGCTGCCTTGATGGAGGTGATGTGGGGATTTACGCCGTTGTACCAGTACAGGAAGCCCTCCAGGTCGATCTTGTCGCCGATCTTCAGGTTCTTAACTGCCTTGTATACGTCGGAATCCGCACCGCACAGATCGCTCTCAACGGTGAAGGTATAGGTTACACCGTTTACGGAAACGTTGAAGTACAGGTCGCTTCCCTCTTCGCCGGAGCCGTCGTAGTTGTACAGGAATGCAACGTCGTTGCCATCTGCGTCCTTAGTAGCCTCAACGGTCATGCCCTTGAAAGCAACCAGCTTGTTCTGGTGAGCGATTACGCTCTCATCAGCCAGCTGAGCGGTTACGTCCAGAGCCTCTGCAACGTAGGTGCTGCCCTCGATGATCTCAAAGGTAGCGTCAACGATCTCAACCTCACCGGCCCATGCAGCCTTGTGACCGGTAACCTTGATCTTAGTACCGGGAACGAGCTTTGCATAGTCCTCAGCGGAGCATGCGATACGGTACATAAAGTATGCGCCGTCTGCATCCTGCGCGTAGATGCTGGTGGTAGCTGCGGGCTCATACCAAGCCTGCTTTGCCTGAACGAACGCTTCGATTACAACAGCTGCTTCCAGCTCTGCTGCATCGTATTCCGCATAGGTCATAACACCCTCGGACTTGGGATCTTTACCATCTCCGGTCTTAGCACAGCCCACGAAAGACAGTGCGAGCACGAAAGCCAAAACCAGTGCCAAAATTCTCTTCATTGTTGTTCTCCTTACGCTTTGTTTTTCTTATGTACAAAAGTACAGTACCTATTATACTCAATTTTGGAAATAAGTAAAGACTTTTGGATTATTTTTTTACTTTTTTTCTCAAGCGGGTGACAGCGCACAGGCAGATGCACACCCAGGCAAACGCCAAAGATCCCAGCAAAACCGCTGAAATCACGGGCAACTCCCCAAGCTCTGCTTTACCGCCGTCGCCTCCCTGTTCGGAGTGCTGATCCAAACGATACAGGGACGTCATATCCCCGAACAGCTTCTCTATATAGGCTTCATCCACCGTTTCCTTGCGGCGTACGGACTTGGTGACGTTCTCGATCATCTGTCCGGAAGCGTCACGCAGGGACACGGATCCGTTGAACACGGGGGTGACGAACGTATTCTCCGTATGAGCAAGAAGAAGCTTTGCGGCATCGATCTTCACCGAATAATAGGTTTCGTTATCCTCGCCGCTGCGGGAAAGGTAATCCTGATAACTCGCGTCGTTCTGGGCTTTGGTGGTAACGGGCACGTATCCCTCGGTCTGGGCGTAGGCGATCTGCACGTCGCTCGTCAAAAGGAACTGGGCGAACAGCCAGGATGCCAGCACTTCTTGGGGATTCTCCTTATTGAACACGCAAACGGAGGGGCCCTGGGAGATCATCTGCGGATTCTCGGGATCAAACTGGGGAATCGGGCGGACGACCGTTTCGAATTCCACCTTGCTCTCGTCACTGATATCGGAGAGCGGTGCATTGGAACCGATCCAGCTGGCACCGGCGGTGGAGTCCACGCCGAAGATACACTGTCCGGCATTGAAGAAGTTGCCCGGATATCCGTCAATCTTAAAGGTGGTAAAGGCACCCTGCGCCACGTGAGCAGCCACTGTATAGAGAAGCTCTTCCGTCACGTCGTTGAAGATCTCAATCGTACCGTCATCCAGGGAATATCCTGCCCCTCTTTGGCGGAGCATCTGAATCATCATATTATCCGTGGATTTGTAGATGAAGGGACGCATGACCTTCTGACCGTTGACCAGATAGGTGCCGTCCTCATCCTTTGCGGCGGCCGCATCGGACACTTCCCAGATAAAATCCCAGGTAAGGATATCGGGCACGGTATAGCCCAGTTTTTCCACAAAGGTTTTATTGATATAGCAGGCCTCGGTGGAGCGCATAAACGGGATCGCATAATAGGCGCCGTCCAGCACGCACTCCGTAAGGAACTGGGGAACGATTTCCTCCACCGTGGGAGAATCGAATTTCACTTCACTGCCTCCCAGGCCATACTTTTCGTCCGTAAACAAGGTGTCCAGGGACACAACGATATTCTTACCCGTCCGGTAGGTGGCAATGTGGTCGGGATAGGTAATACACACGTTGGGCGTGGTGTTGGTGGCAATATTGGTGATTACGTCGTTATAAATCTTGCCGTAATCCGTGTACAGCCGAAGATTGACGCGAATATTGGGGTACAGCGCCTGGAAATCCTCAATGGCTTTTTTATAAATACGGGTCTGCTGGATATTGGTGTCGTTTTTCGCCCAGAAGGTGATCTCATACTCTCTCGTCATATCCAATCCGTCGGGCATAACGAAGGGATCCAGCGCACGGGAGCCGTGGCATCCGCACACAGCGGGGGCAAGAATGCCGATCACCAGAATCAGGCACAAAGTTCGCAGAATTTTCATCCTTTGGTACCTCCGCCGGCAACGCCTTCCATGATCTTATTACGGAAAATGAGGAACAGGACAATCAGCGGCACGGAGATGGCCACCACCGCCGCCATCATGGCGGGGATATTTTCGCGGCCGAAGCCGTTTTCGCGGATCTCCTGGATTCCGTTGGACAAAAGGTAGTATGCCTCGTCGTCGGTGATCAGACGGGGCCAAACGTAGGAGTTCCAGCATTCGATGACCTTCAAAATCACCACGGTGACCAGCGTGGGCTTGCAGATCGGAATCATGACCTTCAGCAGATATTTCAGGTCGGACGTACCGTCCACCTTGGCGGCGTAGTACAACTCGTCGGGCACCTGGGCGAAATTCTCTTTCAGAAGATACAGATAAAACACCGACATCACCGACGGGAGGATCAAGCCGGCAAAGGTATTGCGCAGATCCAGATTGGTGATGGTGGTAAAGTTGGTGATGATCATCATTTCATTTGGAATCATCATAAGAGAAAGAAACAGAACGAATACAATGCTCTTCCCGCGGAAATTCAGCCGTGCGAAGGCAAAGGCCGCCGGCACGATGACGATCAGCATCGTCAGGGTGGTAATGGACGTAAACACGGCGGTATTCAGAAAATACCGGCCGAGAGATACGGTAGTAAACGCATCGATGTAGTTCCGGATCGTGGGGGCCAGCGTATAAAATTTCGGAATGTATTCCGCATTGTATGCACCGTACCCTTTCACGGAGGTCAGAAGCATCCAATAAAACGGAAACAAAACAAGCAGCGCCCACAAGGAAAGAAGCGTGTAGGTGATGCCGTTTTTCACGGCACTGCGGGCGGCGGCACGCCGCTCGATCTTTTTATAATCTATCGGTTTTCCCATACTGTCACCTTCTTCAATAATGGACGTGTTTTCGGCTGACCAGCAGATTGATGCAGGTGATCGTCAGAACGATGGCGAACAGCACCACGGCGGCGGCCGATGCGTACGAGGGGAATCCGCCGCTGTCGCCGTACAGCATATCGTAGATATAACCCACGATGGTGTTCATCTCCGCGGCGTTCAGGTCCGTGCCGAACAGAGCCACCGCATCGCTGTACGCCTTGAATGCACCGATAAATCCGGTAATAACAAGATAAAACAGCATAGGAGAGATCATAGGCAACGTAATGCGGGTAAAGGTGCGGAAGCGGGACGTGCCGTCCAGCTTGGCGGCGTTGTAGTAATCCTGCTTCACGGAGGCCAGGGCGCTGGTAAGGATCAGAATCTTAAAGGGCATAACCACCCAAACGGTGTAGAAGCAAAGCACAAACATTTTTGCCCAATAGGGGCCGCCGATAAAGTCCACCGTAGGGCCGCCGAAAAGGTTGATCAGCAGATTCACCAGTCCGTCGGAATAGGCGGTAGGCTTAAAGAGGATCATAAACACAAGGCCGACAGCCAGGGTGTTGGTGACGTACGGCAGAAAATAAATGGTCTGAAACAGATTCCGCAGTGACTTGATGGAGGCCAGGCCCACGGAAATGAGCAGAGCCAGGCCGGTGGAAAGCGGCACGGTGATGATCACAAGGATCAGCGTGTTTTTCAGCGCCTGCAGGAAATAAGGATCCCGCAGAATATAGGAATAGTTATAGGTGCCCACGCCAAAAAAGGTCTGGGATGCGGAGTTGTATCCTTCCTCAAAGGAATACACAAACACATCCACCAGGGGATAGACCATAAATATTCCCACGAACACAAGAGCAGGCAAAAGATACAGCCACGCTTTTGCACTTCGGTTTTCCATCATTGAATAAGTCACCGCCTTTGAATCTTCCGCTGTAAAAAATCGCAATATTTTTTTCATTATACCACAACTGGAACGGATTTACAAGAATTCACACGCAAGAAATTCTTGTGACACAGTCACAAAAAAATCCTCAAAGGTATTCCCTTTTGCGCAAAATACGTGTATAATAATGTATTATGGAATTTTACCACCCGAATAAGGAGACCCCATTTATGGAAAAGAGAATCGAAACCGTCTGCGTACAGGGCGGATACACCCCGAAAAACGGCGAGCCCCGTCAGATTCCGATCTATCAGAGCACCACATTCAAATACGACACCAGCGAGGACATGGGCAAGCTGTTCGATCTGGAGGCAGAGGGATATTTCTACTCCCGTCTGGCCAATCCCACCTGTGACTGCGTTGCCAAAAAAATCTGTGAGATGGAAGGTGGCGCCGCCGCTATGCTGACCTCCTCCGGTCAGGCAGCCAACTTCTTCAGCATTTTCAACATTGCCACGGTAGGAGACCACGTAGTTTCCTCCTCCACCATTTACGGCGGTACATACAATCTGTTTGCCGTAACTATGAAGAAGATGGGTATCGAGTTTACCTTCGTATCCCCGGATTGCACGGAAGAAGAGCTGAATGCGGCATTCCGCCCCAACACCAAGGCGGTATTCGGCGAAACCATTGCCAATCCCGCACTGACCGTGCTTGATATTGAGAAATTTGCCCACGCGGCACATGCCCACAACGTGCCCCTGATTATCGATAACACCTTTGCTACGCCCATCAACTGCAAGCCCTTCCTGTTCGGTGCGGATATCGTTACCCACTCCACCACCAAATATATGGACGGCCACGGATCTCAGGTTGGCGGATGCATCGTGGATTCCGGCAATTTCGACTGGCTCGCTCACGCGGACAAGTTCCCCGGTCTGTGCCAGCCCGATGACAGCTATCACGGCGTTGTTTACGCCGAGCGCTTCGGCAAAATGGCCTTCATCATGAAGGCTACTGCCCAGCTGATGCGTGATTTCGGTGCCACTCCGTCTCCTCAGAACGCATTCCTCCTCAATCTTGGTCTGGAAAGTTTGCACGTACGCATGAAACGCCACTGCGAGAACGGCCTGGCCGTTGCCCGTTTCCTGAAAAATCATCCCGCCGTGGACTGGGTAAGCTATCCCTCTCTGGAAGGCGACAAATACTACGATCTGGCACAGAAATATATGCCGAGCGGCAGCTGCGGTGTGGTCAGCTTCGGTGTAAAGGGCGGTCGCAAGGCGGCAGAAGCCTTCATGAAGAAGCTGGAAGTATTCGCTATCGAAACGCACGTGGCCGATGCGCGGAGCTGCTGCCTCCATCCCGCCTCCGCTACCCACCGCCAGATGAACGATGAGGAACTCCTGGCTGCCGGCGTTCTGCCGGAATTGGTTCGTCTGTCCTGCGGTCTGGAGAGCGCGGAGGATCTGATTGCTGATCTGGACCGTGCACTGAAAGGATAATATCTATGCCGATTAAGATTCCGAACGAATTGCCCGCCACACGGGTTTTGGAAGAAGAAAACATATTCGTGATGACGGAAACCCGGGCTATCACCCAGGATATCCGTCCTCTCCGCATTCTTCTGCTCAATCTGATGCCCACGAAAATCGACACGGAGACACAGTTGTCCCGTCTTCTGAGTAATACCCCTTTGCAGGTGGAGTTGTACCTGATGCACACCGCCACCCACAAATCCCAGAACGTATCCGAGGAGCATCTTACCTCCTTCTACCGCACCTTCTCCGAATACAAGGACGAGTACTTCGACGGCATGGTGATTACCGGCGCGCCTGTGGAGAAACTGAAATTCGAAGACGTGGATTATTGGGAGGAGCTTTGTGAGATTATGGAATGGTCCAAATCCCACGTGCACAGCACCTTCCACATCTGCTGGGGCGCCCAGGCAGGTCTTTACTACCACTACGGCGTGCCGAAGCATATGCTGGACAAAAAAATGTTCGGCATCTTCCCCCACAAGGCGGATTACGTTCGCTCCATTCTCCTCCGCGGATTTGACGACGTATTCCCTGTCCCCCACTCCCGTCATACCACGGTGCTCCGTGAGGACATCGAAAAGGTGCCGGAGCTCAAGATCCTTGCCTCCTCCGAGGAAGCGGGCGTATACGCCATCTCTTCCAAAAACGGACGGCAGATCTTCATTACCGGCCATTCCGAGTACGATCGGGGAACCCTGGAAAGAGAGTATCTGCGGGATAAGAATGCCGGTCTGCCCATCGGTGTGCCGAAAAACTACTATCCCAACGACGATGACACAAAGGAGCCCGTGGTAAGCTGGCGCTCCCACGCCAATCTTCTCTACTCCAACTGGCTGAACTACTTCGTTTACCAGACGACTCCCTACGATATCAAGAAGGTTTCGGAGTAAGTTTCCTGCGCGCAAATCAAAAAAGAGTTACCATTCTACGGTAACTCTTTTGTTTTTTATTGTGATTTCTCAACGAATCCGCTCCAAAAGGATCTCCGCCTCCGCATTCACCGAGCCGTCGGGAAGAACGGAACGGACGTAATACGCCCCATCGTACTCGCCGCAGTACATTTTCACGGTGGCACCCAAGGGGGCCTCTTTCACAAAGCTGAACACACAGGAGAGCACACGGCTGTGCTCGATTCCGGGCAGATAGGAGCAGAAAATATCGGGATAGTGGGTGTTGTTCATATGTCCATTCTGATCCACGTCCGCATACAAAACGGTGCGTTCCCCCATCAAGCTCAGCTTGGCCTCGGCAGGAATACGGAAACGGGCAGGCAGATCCAACTCCAGCGGCTCGTCCTCGGAATAATTTACGGGGATCTCACCCACGCGGCGGATTCGGTGGGCATGCATATCCAGAAGCGCCCATACGGAGGTTGCCTCCGCTACAATATCCTCTCCGCGGGTAATGCGAAAACAGCGGTTATAGGTAACACCGCGGCTGGCAACGGCCCAGGTCTGACTCCGGATCACGTCATGAGCGTGAAGGGGTGCATAGATACTGAGACTGATGCGGCTCAAGATAAAGGAATTGCCGTCAGCAAACAGAGACTCATAGGAGGGACCTTCCCCGGCCATATGCAAATTTGACGTATCCTGCATATACCGCAGGATGCCGCTGGCGCTGACAATGCCGTTCAGATCGGTGTCGTGCACATTGATTCTATACTCTTCCGTCCATTTCATACTCTGTGCTCCTTTATACGTATCGTACCGTTCTATTGTAGCGAAAAACAGCCGTTTTTTTGTCACATCCGTGAAAACATTTTGTAAATATTTATGGGATTCCCTACGGTAACTTGACAAATACAACGGATAATGGTATACTTTGAATTCGAGAATCATTCCCAAATTGAGGTGTATCTATGCCTTATATGACCAATCACAAAAAACGGATCCTGGACTTTCTGATCGATCACAAGGACCGTCACTATACAATTGATGAAATTATTCAGGGGCTGGACGGCGAGAAGAAGCCGGGAAAAAGCACCGTCTACCGCCAGATTTCCTCTCTGCTTGAGGACGGCGTGGTGCGCCGTTTCGAGGCAGCCGGCTCCGACAGCTTCGTATATCAGTACGCCGCAGGTGTGGGATGCGATCACCACTTTCACCTGAAATGTGCCCATTGCGGCAATCTGCTTCATATGGAGTGTGACAAGCTGAACGAAGTGCGTCGGCACATTCTGGACGATCACGGCTTTTTGATCGGCGGCAACTCCATTATTTACGGCGTATGCGCCGGTTGCCGGAAGGGAGAAGACGCATGAGACGGCTCCTTTGCATTCTTCTTATCCTCTGTTTTCTTCCCGCAGTGGGGTGCACGGACGGAGTGACGGCGGACGACGGCAAGCTGCACGTGGTGGCTACCACCTTCCCCGCTTACGATTTTGCACGTGCCGTAGTGGGCGATGCCGGCACGGTGACAATGCTGATCTCCCCGGGGACGGAAACCCACTCCTACGATCCTTCCCCGCAGGACATCCGCAAAATTCAGAATTGCGATCTGTTTATCTACGGCGGCGGCGAATCCGACGCGTGGATGGACGGAATTCTCGCCTCCGTAGATGCTGATATTCCTACTCTTGCTATGACGGAGATCGTATCTCTTCTGGAATCCCCTCACATCGAAAACCCGGATGAGGAGCACCGTCACGAGCACGCCGTATACGACGAGCACGTGTGGACATCTCCCGCCAATGCGGCTGTGATCGTTGCGGCGGTACGGGACATGCTGGTTGAAATCGACGCTGAGAACGCCGATTTGTACCGTGCACAGGCAGAGGCATACTGTAAGGAAATTGAGGCACTGGACGCGGCGTTTGCCGATCTCGTCCAGAATGCCCCGCGGAAAACGGTACTGTTTGCGGACCGGTTCCCGTTCTTGTATTTTGTCAATCAGTACGGGCTCACCTACCACGCGGCCTATCCCGGATGTGCTGAGAAGACCGAGCCCGGTCCGAAGACGGTGGCCGTGCTGATCGATATGGTCAAAAGTGAGGATATCCCCGCTGTATTCTACACGGAATTCTCCGACCAGCGGCTGGCCGATGCCATCTGTGAGAACACCGGTGCAATCAAGCTGCTGTTTCACTCCTGTCACAACGTATCAAAAAAGGATTTCACTGCCGGGGAAACCTACGTGTCCCTGATGCGGCAAAACCTGAGTAATCTTCGAAAGGCTTTGTACTGATGGCTTTGATTCAATGTAAAAACGTGTCCCTGGCCTACGACGGCACCGTGGTGGCGGAGCAATTGGATTTCTCCGTACAACGGGGCGAATATCTTTGCATCGTTGGCGAAAACGGCTCCGGCAAAAGCACGCTGGTCAAGGGACTGCTGGGACTTATGCGGCCGCTCACCGGTGAGATTGAATACGGGGATGGGCTGACGCAGAGAGATATCGGGTACGTTCCCCAGCAAACAAACGTACAGAAGGACTTCCCCGCCAGTGTGCGGGAGGTGGTACTCAGCGGTACGATCGGCCGGTTCGGACATTCTTTGTTCTATACGGCGGAGCAAAAGTCCGCCGCCTACCGGGCCATGGATCGCTTGGGAATCCGGGAATTGGAAAAGTGCTGTTATCGGGAATTATCCGGCGGCCAGCAGCAGCGTGTGCGGCTGGCACGGGCTCTTTGTGCGGCTGGCCGGCTTCTTCTGCTGGATGAACCCACCGGAGGATTGGATCCGGTGGTGAGCGGGGATTTCTACGCATTGATTGAGGAATTGAACCGCAAAAACGGTATCACGGTGATTATGGTATCCCACGATATGGGCATGTCCATGAAAAGTGCCACCCACGTGCTTCATATGAAGCACCGTCCTCTTTTCTTCGGGGAACGGGAAGCCTATCTCACCTCCGAAGCCTACAAGCAATTTGCGGGAGGATATGGCCATGCTTGATAATTTCCTCTCTATGTTCACCTACCCCTTTATGATCCGTGCGCTGGTGGTGGGCATTCTCGTTTCCCTGTGCGCCGCCCTTCTTGGTGTCAGCCTGGTTTTGAAACGGTATTCCATGATCGGTGACGGTCTTTCCCACGTAGGATTCGGTGCACTGGCCGTGGCGGCCGTATGCAATGCCGCGCCCCTGGCGGTAGCCATCCCCGTGGTGGTGATTTCCGCTTTCTTCCTTCTCCGACTCAGTGAAAACAGCAAAATCAAAGGAGACTCCGCCATTGCGGTCATCTCCACGGCGGCATTGGCTGCCGGTGTGCTGGTACTTTCATTGGGGGACGGCGTCAACACGGATATTTACAACTATATGTTCGGCAGCATCTACGCTATGAGCGGCGAGGACGTGGCATGGAGCATCGTTCTCAGCTCCGTCGTTTTATTTCTGTTTGTTCTTCTGTACCACCGCATTTTCGCCGTCACCTTCGACGAATCCTTTGCACGGGCGGCGGGACTGCGTGCCGGCACGTACAATATGGTGATCGCGGCGCTGACCGCCGTGACCATCGTTCTCGGTATGCGGATGATGGGTGCAATGCTGATTTCCGCCCTCATCATCTTCCCCTCCCTCACCTCCATGCGGGTATTCAAAACCTTCCGCCGGGTAGTCATTTCCTCAGCGGCTGTGGCGGTGGTGTGCTTCTTCGTTGGTATTACGGTGTCCTATCTGTTGGATCTGCCCGGCGGCGCCACCGTGGTGCTGACCCACGTGGCTGCACTGCTTCTGTTCTCCGCCGCGGGAATACTGACCCACCGTAAAAAGAACTGATTCAGAAAGGATTCGAATATGGGCCTCTTCAAAAACTTATTCAAAAGCAAAAAACCGAACAGCAAGCGCTACCGCCGGGATATGGCAAAGCACCTGGACGGTCGGGCACTCAAATGCGTTCTTGAAAAGAAGGAGGACGGCATCGAGGAGGTAATCGGTCACAGCGGATCCATCATCGTCAAGGGAGACGAGATTCTGGTGTACGCCAGCCTGGATGTGATTCTGCGAACGAAGATCGTGGATCTGTCCGCATGGGAGCTCCTTTCCCTGGAGGGCGTGGTCATCACCGCACCGGATCTGGAGCACGGCGGTCAGGTACGCCAGATCGTTGCCTACTACAAATACTGGCGCAACGTGGAAAACTGAATAGATAAAAATACTCCCGTATACATCACGTATACGGGAGTTCTTTTTTGTTATCAGATGGTCATGTGTACCGGGATGCCCTGGTTGTAGATGATCTGGGGCTCACCCTGAATCAGAGGAAGCAGATACTCCAGGCACGCATCGGTCACGTTGTTGCAGCGCTCCGTGATGAACTCATCCGGCACCTTGCGCTCCTTGTTGGCGATGTGGGTGATCTCGGAGGTCTCGTAGGATACGGCATAGCCATTGGCCTCGGGAGCACGAACGATGGCGATCATGCATCCGGTAGCACCGAGGATAGCAGCCTGCACACCGGCACTGCCCGCAGAGGCAGACTCATTCAGGTCGGTCAGGGACGCGCAGTGCGCAGCACAGCGCTGGGTCAGGCTCAATTCAACCGAGCGAACCTTGCAGCCGAACTCACGCTTTACGGCGTCCTCCAGAGTCTTTGCGGTACCTGCCAGGTAACGGTGGCCGAACACGTCCTTAACACCGCTCTGGTCGCCCTCACCTACGTAGGTGCCGTTGGCGAAACGGATACCCTCGGACACAGCGATAACCAGATTGGGCTTCTTCTCGAAGGCGGAACGGATATCGTTAAAGAACGCCTGCATAGAGAATACGGACTCGGGCAGATATACGAAATCGGGAGCGGCACCGCCGAGAATACGGGGCAATGCGGCAGAGGCGGTCAGCCAGCCGGCGTCACGGCCCATGATCTCCACGATGGTCACGGCAGGAACGGTATATACCGCACAGTCGCGAACGATCTCCTGCATCTGGGATGCGATAAACTTGGCGGCACAGCCGAAGCCGGGTGCGTGATCCGTACCGGGCAGATCGTTGTCGATGGTCTTGGGCAGACCGACCACACGCATATCGTAATCGTGAGCGGCAATATAGCGGCTCAGCTTTTCTACGGTATCCATGGAATCGTTGCCGCCGATATAGAAGAAATAGCGAACGTCGTGCTCGCGGAACTTCTCGATCAGTCGGTCGAAGAATGCCTCGTCCTGTGCGGGATCGGGCAGCTTCTTGCGGCAGGAGCCGAGGCCTGCTGCGGGAGTCTGGGAGAGAATCTGCAGTTTTTCCTCGTTGGCCGTTCCATCCTCGTTCTTAAAGATCTCGCCGAGATCTACAATGCGTCCGTCAAGGAAGCCCTCGATACCGTTACGCATACCGTACAGTTTAGTGATGCATCCCTCGGATTCCTTGGAGAAAGCACTGCGGATCACGCCTGCGAGAGTTGCATTGATGGCGGCGGTAGGACCGCCGGACTGGCCGACAACTGCGGCACCGATCAGTTTGTTCATAGTCATTCACCTGGCCTAAGCCATTCCTTCTGAAAAAGTATATAAATAATTATAATTGGATTTGCGTGACAAGTCAATATTGTGGGGAAAATTCGCCGCAAATATTACCGATGCGACGGCTCATTGTGACATTCTTTTTGCCCCGAGGCAGGTATAATGAATAAAAAGAAATCATAAGAGGTAAGGATATGCAAACACAAACAGCACGGGTATCCGTAAGTATGGGAGGAAACGATATGTTATGCTCGATCCACGGGGATATTGACCACCACAACGCGCGGGTGATCCGTATGCAGATCGACGATGAGCTTTATAAACAGCGGCCGAAAAAACTGACCTTGGATCTGTCCCGGGTGGAGTTTATGGACAGCTCCGGTCTGGGGCTCATTCTGGGACGGTTCAACAAGGCATCGGAGATCGGAACGGAGTTCACCCTTCTCAATCCCGCCGACAGTGTACGAAAAATTCTGGACGTGGCCGGTATCGCACGAATGATCAAAATAGAAAGGAAAAAATAAAACCATGAAGGAAAGAAGAAAACCAACCAACGAAGTACGCCTGGTTCTGCCCTCCAACTCCATTAACGAGGGCTTTGCCCGGGGCGTCAGCGCCGCCTTTGTTTCTCAGGTAAATCCCACCATCACGGAGCTGTCCGACGTGAAGTGCGCCGTATCGGAGGCAGTGACCAACTGTATCGTCCACGCCTACGCGGACACCATCGGCCTGATCTACATAACGATGAAGCTGTACGACAACCGGGAATTCCGCATCGAAATCAAGGACAAGGGCCGTGGAATTCCCAATATCGAGGAGGCTATGCAGCCGCTTTTCACCACCGATAAGGAAAATGAACGAAGCGGCATGGGCTTCACCATCATGGAGAATTTTATGGATTCCCTGAAGGTCACCTCCGTTTCGGGCGGCGGTACGAAGGTAGTGATGAGCAAGCGTTTTTCCGCCATTCCCCGCCTGAAGTGATATGGGAGAGGAGAAAAACCGATTTTCGGACAACCTCTCTCTGCTGAAGCGTGCACAGGCCGGGGACAGCGACGCCACAGCGGAGCTTATGGATAAAAACGGAGGGCTCATCCGCGGTATCGCAAGCCGCTTCCGCAATCGTGGCGTAGAGTATGAGGATCTTCTGCAGATCGGCTCCATCGGAATGCTGAAGGCGATCCGCAGCTTTGACACAAAACGGGGCACCCAGTTTTCCACCTACGCGGTCCCGCTGATCATCGGAGAGATTCGGAGGTATTTGCGGGACGACGGTCCTGTGAAAATAGGACGGCGGGTCAAGAAGCTTGGCGCTTCCCTTTTGGCGGCACGGGAAAAGTTTCTCACCGAGGAAGGAAGAGAGCCCCAGCTCCACGAACTGGCTGTGCAATTCTCCATCAGCGACACGGAGGCCGCTTTGGCACTGGAGGCTCTGTCTCCCGTACGCTCACTCAGCGAATCGCTGGGAGATGAGGACAGCGATTTCTCCCTGGAGAATCTTTTATCCTCCGAGGATCTCATTGAGCGCCGCACGGATCAGATCGCCCTCAAGGAGGTAATCGACTCCCTGCCGGAGCAATGGCGGAAGATTCTGTTTCTCCGCTACTTCAGGGAATGCTCTCAGCAGGCTACGGCCGATGCGCTGGGACTTACGCAAGTGAAGATATCCCGGGAGGAAAAAAAGATCTTTGCCCACATGAAAGAGGCTCTGACAAAATAAAAGCCACCGCATCCGCGGTGGCTTATTTATTCTTCTTTGCCGTAAACGGCCCGGGCACATCCGCCCTCCTCCAGATCGTCCGATATTTCATCGGTATATTCTTCTCGGACCCGGAAATCGTCTTTTCCGGTCAAGCCGTCCTTATTCATCATCTGTTCCAGCACTTCGATATCGCTGGTGATATCCAGACTCTCCGATTTGAAGAGCTGATCCATCTGACCCTCGAAGCCAACAACCAGCATATCCAGAATTTTCTCGATATTGTCCTTGGCATCCCGCATATTCTGTCCGGCCACGCCCACCTCCTCAATACGGCTGTAGGACTCCAGCAGTTTCAGAGTAGTGGGAAGGTAGTAGCCCATAAACGTACGGATCTGCTGTTTTTTCTGGGGATTGTCTCCGACGTAATGGAATATATTGCGTGTAATGGATTCGATCCGACGGATGCGGACAGAAACGGCTTCATCCTCAATGTCGTCATCCAAACGGCGAATCTTTTTCAGAATGGAGTCGTAATCGGACATATCCACCGCTTCCTCTGTCCCCAGATCCCGGGCAACGGAGGACATGGTGTTTTGTCGGCTCTTCTCCAGCTGCTCTGCCACCCCGTCCGGCACTGCATCCGGGGAACGCATAAAGCAAAGATTGGCGTGATCAATATAGGCCTGGCTGCCGAAATAGCCGTCGTCGATCATATCCTGCAGCCCGCGCTTTACCTTGCTCAATTTATGGGAGGTGGCCGCGGAGATCTTCATCAGACTGACGCTGTCCTGCTTACCGATCACAGCCGCGTAACGGCTGATATCCCGACTCCGTTTTTTGAGCAGATCCGCAACGAATATTGCTGCGCCGCCGCCCAATGCCAAATACAGACTCATAAGGAAATTCTGCACGGCGCCGGCGGAAAATCCGTAAGCAAACAATTCCGGCACGAATGCACATCCGCTGATAAAGCCCAGGACGAGCAAAATGATTCCGACGGTGCGGAACACGCCGGTCTTACCAGATTTGTATTTCTTCTCTTTTTTCTTTTTGGCAGAAGTCGTTTTTGAGGAAGTGCTCTGACTTGCGGCACTCGCCGAAGTTTGCGCGGAGGTCTTCCCGATAGGCAACTCCCTAAGAACCAGGAGAAAGAGTCCAATGGGCCATGCTCCGGACAAAAACAAGAATGCGATCAAAAACCAAGGAATATCGATTCCTTTAGGCTTGCGGCTCACAGACATCCTCCTCTCGAGTAGAATCAACGAAGTATATTATACTCCTTTTTCCTCCGATTTGCAATGGGTATCTTCATGAATATCACAAATACGGTACAGATACGCACGCCCCTGCTTACCGTCCCTAACGATTGCCCCCACCGTTTCCAGCACACGGATAGCGGCGCTGAGACGGCGTCCGCGGAATCCGCATTTTTGGGACAGATCCGCTGACGTGATATGGGTGCCCGTTTCAAACGGAAGCACACGGATATAATCCTCCGCACAGGCGAAATCGTAGACGCGGTATATGTCCAGGGGGATCCGCTCGTAGCGGGTGGATCCACGCTTGCGGGAACGACTCCGCTTGCCGTCCAGCATACGGTATTCCTCAATCTCCAAAAGGACAACGCGGACTGTCAGATGCGGGTGATTCAAATAATCCCGTATAAACACCATCTCCGGCAGTACGTCCGCCGGCATTCCCTTTTTGGGAGAGCGATGCCGCGGCTGGATATCCCCGCTTACGGGATCGATCCACGTGACCCACTTTCGCTCGGCAACCGGATAGACCACCGTTACCGCAGAATCCGGCAAAAAAGCCTCCAGCTTTCCATTCATAGACGCAAAGCCGGAGGTTTGAATTTCCATAATGCCGTCCCCACTCCGAATATCCGCCACGTATCCGCTATGCGGAATCTCCTGACAGGAGGTGAGCGGCTCGAAATAATTCTTCAGAATCAGGTGCAGCTTCTTTTCCTTATACGTACCGATATTGAAGCGTGGATGGCTTTCCGCACAAATATCGCGGCACACCTGCAGAAAGTGTGCACGGTTGAAGGAAACGTCTGCCATATCAGTACTTCGTCTTCAGCCACTGAAGCAGCTCATCAATGTCTGCCTCGGACAGCTTCTTCTCGTTATACAGCGCGTCCATCATGCGTACGAAGGAACCGCCGTGATACTGCGCAATAAACTGCTCCGTCACAGCACGCAAATACGTATCGCGGTCGGCAACAGGCGTATAGTACCGCTCCTTGCCACGCTTCTCCGAGGTAATGTATCCACGATCCTCAAGGCGTACAAGGAAAGAAATCAACGTAGGTGCCTTCCAGCCGCGTTCACGCCCCACCTGCTCCATCAGGTATGCCGTGTTCAGAGGAGGCTCGCCCGTCCAGATCGCCTGCATAACCTCATACTCGGCGTCGGGCAGTTTTTTCGTGTAATCAATCTCACGGACAACCGTCGTATTGTCCGCAACCATATTATCCTGATAACTCACAATTATTTACAGACGCATATTTTACTGCGTCCCCGTCCTTTACTCGTATTTCCGATACGTATCGAAATGCGGTGCAAATCGTATTATACACCTGTCTAATTCTTTTGTCAACCATAAATAAAACTTTTTGCATAAATTTTCCGAGTATATTAATTTTTTGTTATAATTGCAAACTATTCACGTATTTTTCTAACATTTTGTAACATTTTACAATTGACAAAGTGGTATATATATCCTATAATATTTAATATAGGTATTTTTTATTATGACTCTCTTTTTCAAGGAAAGGAGCATCGGTTTCATACAACTATGGAAAATATCAATCTGAGAAGCATCCGATGGGAAAGCATAAAAGCCGTATTCCTGTCCATTGCCAAAAGCGAAAAAATATCCCGCGCGGATATTTCCGCCGACACGGATTTGAGCTTGATGACTGTCGGCAAAGTGGCGGATGCCCTGATGAATATCGAGGCTATCGAGCAATACAAGGAAAGCAAAAACTCCGCAGGACGCCGCGCCGGTCTGCTCAGTATCAAACAGGATATTTTCTCCGTGACACTGGATCTGAGAACAAAGGATTTTGTTTGCTGCATCATGGATCTTCGTCTGGATGCCGTTGAGAAGATCCCCTACAGCTACATGGACAGCATGCCGTTCGCTGAAAATCTGGACCGTTTTTTGAATAACGTATCTGCCTTTCTTTCCGCTCATATGTCGGACAGAATCTGCATCGGTGTGGGTGCCGCCATTCCCGGCATCTATCTTCCCACGACGAACCGGAGCTGC
>JBGVKV010000082.1:0-5352 GCA_045123975.1 Eubacteriales bacterium
CACTTTATGGGGACGGCAGGAAGGTTATGACAACAATTCAACGCTGCATTTTTTCTTTCGCCCTCTGACACACCTGAATATTGATATCACTTAAATTTCGCCGTATAATGAATGTAAGCGATAACTGAAAGAAAGGCAGGAACGTCCATGGATACTCTGATCGAGCTGTACGATGAAAGAACGATAGAAAACATTCTGGCGCCGGATATGTTCCGTCCTCAACGCATTATTTATCTGTGCCCCGGTGAAATCGTGCGGGACCGCAACCGTCAGGAGAAATTGAAGGCTTTCTTTTTGCGGCGCGGATGGGAGCCGGAATTGATCTTTACGGAGGTCAGTCTGTTCAAGGCGGACCGTATTCTCCGTCAACTGCTTTCTATCGGAGAAAAATATCCCGATTGCGCTCTGGACGTTACAGGCGGCAGCGATGCGGCTCTGTTTGCTGCCGGTATGTTTACCTCACAGACAGGTGCGCCTGCTTTTACCTACTCACGAAAAAAGAACCGCTTTTACGACATCAGCGGAGCACCTTTTGCGGATAATCTGGCTTGCACCCTTTCCTATTCGGTGGAGGAATTTTTCCTTATGGCAGGCGGAACGCTGCTCTCCGGCCGGGTGAACAATTCTATCCTGTCCGATTATTTGAAGGATTTTGATTCGTTTTTTGCCTGCTTCCTCCGTTTCCGCCGCGACTGGCCGGCAATCATCTCCTATATCCAGAAGATATCCCTGGCGGAGCACGGTCAGACACCGCCGCTGTCTGTTCGAGGCAATTATACGGTGAAGGGCGAGCACGGATCGAAAAATTCCGCCAATGAAGCGGCGCTGAAAGCCTTTGCCCGCATCGGATTTATTAAAGATCTCACCATTGTGCCCAGCGAATCGGTTTCTTTCCGTTTTCGGGACAACAATATCCGCACCTGGCTGCGGGACGTGGGCAGCGTATTGGAACTGTATGCCTACAAAGCCTGCATCGATACCGGCATTTTCAACGACGTGATCAGCAGTGCCGTTGTCCGCTGGGATGATGTTTTAGGCCACGGCAGTGTATCCAACGAAATCGACGTTATGGCGGCACGGGGTGTCATTCCGCTGTTCCTCAGCTGTAAAACCAGTGACGTGAAAACGGAGGCGTTGAACGAATTGGCGATTCTCCGGGACCGTTTCGGCGGCAAGGGCGCGAAAGCCGCCATTGTCTCCACCGAGCCCTGCAATGCCGCCGCGCGCCATCGTGCCGCACAGCTGGGTATTGCCGTCATCGATTTGGAGGAATTGAAAGGTAAACAGCTGGTACAACGCTTAAAAGTGATCATGAAGGCACAATAATCGTAAAGAAAGGGATGCAGTTACCTGCATCCCTTTTTCTATTACTTTGTATAATTCATCGAAACCAGCGATTCGATGGAGGTGGGGCTGACGGTGATAAACGTCTTGCCGGGATTCATCATAAGGGGCTCTCCGTCCTCTCCGTAGAAGCGGATGGGAGACTCGTTGGAATCCTTGACCCACTTGATCTTCGTGTATGTACCGTTCACGGCGTAGTAGCCGCTGCCTTCGCCTACGGTTTCCACGTCGATACGGTACTTGGGATCACCGGTGATCGCACCGGTTTTGCAAAACAGGATCATCACGTTTTTGAAGGAAAGCTGTTCGCCTGTCGTACCCTCCACGTGCTTTTCTCCGTTGAACTGATACCGCAGATACTCACCGCGCTCCGCGTCGTAAACGAAATCGGTGACCTGAGAAATGGAAAGCGGAATGTGTATGCTCTTGGCTTCCTTTTCGTAGGAAACGCTTTCACCGGGCTTTACAAAGTCCAGAGGATAGTCGAAATTCTCCGTCAAATCCGTTCTGTACTTCTTATACTTGATACCGGCCACGATCATTTCACCGGTGCTGACCATGCTATGTTCGTAGCCCATCTTCTTCATGCGATCCTGGCTGCGATAGAAGGCAATCTCTTCAATGTCCCACATATTGACACCGTCCAGATTGTTCACCTTACGGTCCTTGATGGAAGCATAGGCGAAGGGGCTGCCGCCGGCATGGACAAACACAGCATCATAATCTGCGGCGAAATTCAGATAGTAGTCACGTGCGGAACGGATACTGCCAACCTCGGGCAATTTTTCGTAATCCAGCACCACCATCATAAGACGGGTGATACCGCCCTCCACCAGACACTCGTAAACGATGTCTGCCTGGTCAATGCTCTCCTGCGGACAGCTTGCGCGCAGATTGTTAATCATAATCGCCACGGGCCGCTTTGCGGAGAGATCCGCATCTGCGGCGAGTCCGGTCAGCGGATGAGTGAACTCCGGCTCGTCGGGAATTTCGATCACATCGGTGGTTTCCGGCTCATCCGTTTCCGTATCCGATACTGCGGGTTCCGTGTCCGGAGGCACCGTCGTATCGTCCTCGGTGGCAGGCGGAGTATCCGGTGTGTCCACGGTATCCGGTACTGCGGGCTCTGTCGCAGAGTCCAGGGGGGATGTGCCATCGCCTTCGTGGCGGTCTATTACGAGCTGGCATCCGATCATAGACAGGCACAGTATCAAAAGAAGTGCGAATAAACTGATTTTTCTAATGCGCTGTTGCATACTGAAACCTCCCGAATCAGGCAAGATAACGCTCCAGCCAGATCAGACCGATCTCAAATGCATCGTACAGTCCGGACTTCATATCCTGCTTAACGATTCTTTCCTGGGCGGACAGGGTCTTATCCGTCTTAACGACCTGGATCAGGATCTTATCCGGAACCTCTTTATTATTCTGCTGCTTGGTGGTCATGATCGTCATCTGCAATACGTAGGGATCATCCATATAGCCGTAGCAGATCATATTGTCCTCACGCACCAACGGGCGGCCTTTATACTCCAGGTATTTTCCGGAAACGGTAATTTCCTGCATAATATCTTTTTCTTCCATAGTTTGCATTCCTTTCTGCACACATATTCATTTTATTTTACTACATTTTGCACAATAAGTCAAGGCATATTCCTTACCTCAGACAAAAGGATGGCGGCTTACGCCGCCACCCCGTCACACGTCTTTTTCTATAATCTTCAGGTTGGTCGGAAGTATACCTGCCTGCTCATAGACGATCTCGCTGATCTGAGCGATCTCGCTGGGAAGCAGACCGTCCGTTTTTACGATAATGCTGGCCGCGTCGCCGTTCACAACCGCAATGCACTGGGCAAACCCCTTTGCCAGGATCAGAGTCTCAATATTGGCTTCACACTCAATGTCTCTGGCAATTTGCGCGATGCTGTCCAGGGCGTCCGATTTCATTTCATCCACCGCCGTTGAGCTTTCCGCCACGGATTTCAGCACCTCCATGGCTTCATCTCTGGCCTGGCGCCGGCTGAGCTGCATGGATTCAAAGTAATTGTATACGGGTGCCGATGCGTCCCCTTCCTCGGAAAGAGAATCCCCTGCCGTCAGCGTATCGGGATCGATAGCCAGATTGGATTTTTTGTCCGCGGCCTCCCCGTCGAACAGAATCAGATTCAAGAGCACGGCAAAGCCCACCAGGATCACGGAACAGATCACCACCGTACCCTTTCGACCGATCCGATTGATCACCGTTACCGTTTTATCGCGTATCTCCGCAAACGTGATTTTCATATAACGCCTCCTAAGTAAATTGTGTTTCATATATATGCAGCGGGCCGGTTTCCTATGACACTCAAGTGCCTGCCACGTATATTCTCGACGAGGGAATGTCAAATGCGGCACTGAGCAATTGTGTAACGGCCAGCCGTACGGCGCTGTCTTCCCCTTTCGTACAAACGACAGCGATACCGCGGATCCGCGGATAGATCTCCTGTACGAACACGGGGGATTCTCCCTCTCCGTCGGCTCTCATAATATAACTGCGGGAGCTTCCCGCCATATTCTCCGCATATACGTATTCGCATCCCCCTTCCAGTGTAACAAGGACGTGTACCTCACCGATTCCGTGGATCTGCCGGCACAGCTCTTCAATACGCTTCTCCAGATTCTCCGTGTAGAACCGAACGGAAAAATAGGCGTCTATATCGTCGTTCCCGCTGTCTGGCTTCCGGCTGCCCATTGCCCCGCCGCCAATAAGCAGTATAAGTCCAAGAAGCGCCAATGCGATAATCGGCACGTATTTCTTATCCCAATATTTTTTTGCTGCGGTACGTTTTTCATCCACTATGCATCCACTCCCCTCGTATCACCCGGCATGGGCAGGCAAGCATATCACTTATATACTGCTCCACTGCTCTATCCTCGCAATTTGCCCCTGCGCTCATATATACACGGATACGCTCTACGGAAACCGACCCGTTGCCCATCATGCCGGTATCAATTTCCACGTAAACCGTCCCACCGCTTAAAGCGAAGCGGGACGTGACCATCTGCTGAATTCCACGCTCTATGTTCTTTACACCGTACCGGATCACCCACTTCTCCGAATCTGCCTCCGTCATCTGTATCTCCTGCTGTGCCGGCGCAAGATAATCCGCCACATACCGAGGAAGCTCCCGAACAGTGTCTGTCATTTGGGCAAACGGTGCACAAAGCACAGCCAGTACAGCAAGTCCCGTCAGAAGTGATAAAGCATTACGGACCGCTTTGCTCTTTGCCAAGGGCGTCAGCGCCTGCAGGCAGGAGGTAAACACCACCATATACACAATATCTTTCACGGCACACCTCAAAAACGGACACTGATGATCAGTGCCAGAATAAACAGAAACAGTGCCGATGAAAGGGCCACTACGGCCAATATGTAGCCCACCGTGGCGTACACGTCTCCAAGGATCCGACCTTCCCTCTCGCAACCGAGCAATTCCGCTATCCCCTGGGCCACGCCGATTACCGCACGGTGAAGCAGCAAATGCAAGAGTACCGGCAAAAGAAGCAGAGCCACGGTGACGATCCCGAACACCCCGCACGAGTTCTTTATCAGACTGAGGCTGCCTGCCACCGTTCCCACCGCATCCGACAAAGCGTTTCCCACCAGTGGAATGAAGTTACCCAAGGCAAATTTCGCGGTCTTCATAGAGAAGGAATCCGCGCTTACGGCCATAGTACTCTGTACTCCGATCAGGACGGACAAAAAAAGCATCACAAGGGACAGAAGCCAGGTGAACAGACGGCGGACAAAGCGGCTTATGCCCTCCAGACGCAAGGATCCGCCCAGATTGCCCACAATTCCCATAACGTACGCCATTTGCACCACCGGCCACAGAAACACACGTATTCCATTCTGGAACAGCGTATACACCAGCATCAGGGTGGTATTCGTCACCGTGGCGGTGGTAATGTTTCCCGAGGACACAAACAAAGCACAGACCACGGGAGAAATCCCTCCGCTGCAGGAAG
>JBGVKV010000083.1:0-19342 GCA_045123975.1 Eubacteriales bacterium
ATAAAAAAAGGCCCGCAACCGCTGGAACGGTTACGAGCCAAGAGAAATGAAATCCACTATCAGTATAGCAAACAACATGTAAATTGTCAATATACGAGGAAAGGATCGTGACTGGAATGAAACGATTTTTGCATACAATCGCCGAAACAGCCGCGTTTATGTATGGCGCAGCAATGCTTTTGGCACTATACATCTTCGGAGCAATTATGATATACGGCGCATCGTACCGCGAAGGGTACGTGATCTTGTTCGCAATCGTAATAGCTATGCCTGTGATTGTCGGCGTGGCATACGCAGTCAAAGCGATTACCAAAGCCATCATCCGTGCAAGAAAGCCGAAGCGCCTGGGCGTGATCCCATCCCACGTGATCGTGAGAGCGTTATGCGTTACGAAGTGATCGAAGGGCATCCGATGTGCGGCCGTTGCCGCATCCGGGCAATCGATGGCGCGCGGGTGCGCGGGATGTATGACGGTTGGTACGACGTTCGCAAAAGACAGTGGCGACTGTATCCCATCCTGCGGCAGAGCACTCTGCGGCGTATGCGCAAGCTGATCCTGGACGAGAGGGACGTGAGTGTTCCCCGACGGGAGGCAGAGTCGCCCCGGGAACACGATCCGCACCCGGAGCAGTTGACAATGAAATAGAAAAGGGGAAAGAGAAATGAAATGTGAACTGTTCGTCGATAACTTCGCCGGCGGCGGCGGAGTCGCCCCGGGAACACGATCCGCACCCGGAGCAGTTGACAATAAATATAGAAGGAGAAATGAAGATGCCACAATATGCAAAAAATACATCAGTATCGTCGGAATTGTCGCGCCTTGAAATAGAAAAGATTCTGATTCGCTACGGGGCGGATAATTTCGCTTACGCCAGTGGAAACGGAATGGCACTCATTGGATTTGTGATGTACGGTCGTCAGGTTAAATTTGTATTGCCGATGCCCAGATTGGACGAGTTCAGCAAAACGCCGACAGGCCGCGATCGCACGGAGAATAGCAAATACGAAGCGTGGGAGCAGGCGTGCCGGCAGAGATGGAGAGCACTCAAACTCGTGATACAGGCAAAACTGGAAGCGGTAGAGTGCGGCATATCGATGTTTGAGGATGAGTTTATGGCAAATATCGTTTTGCCGGGCGGACAGACCGTCGGCGACTTTATGAAACCGCAGATCGAGAAAGCATATGAACTCGGCACACCGCCGCAGTTGCTTCCGGGGGTGTGAGAGGACACACGCCCGGAGCAGTTGACAATGAAATAGAAAAGGGGAAAGAGAAATGATAATCCAAAACAAAATTGATGCAGCAATCGAGAAGATCACCAAAGAAACGGAGGCTGTACCCGCATCCGGAAAGGATGGAGCCGTCCGTTATGCGGTGCGGGATGCGCTTGTGAATTTCTGCCGGCAGTCGGAGGAGTTTGCGGAAAGCATTACCGCCACCGGCAAGTGTATGAAGGAGTGCATCCACGAAATTATGAGCGGCGTCGGGCAGTCCATATCCGATGTGGAAGTGTACCGCCGCGCCGTGGAATTCTGGATGCCGGGCGCCACCGTAAAGGCGGAGATCCGTGTCATTTTGCCGGACGTCCGGGAGAATGAAGCAGAGGACAAGCCGAAGCAGAAGGTAAAGATTCTGTCGCTGGAGGATCTTCTGCTATGATCGACGAGAGGGAAGTGTTTGCATCCATCCCGCCCTTGCGGGAAAGCACAGAAGAAATGATCCGGGATTCCTTCCCGGTAATTCTTTGGTATAGGAGCAAAGGCACGGGTAAGGAGTATTGGTGCTCCCGGTGCGGTGCTCACGAAACGGTAAAAAAGGTCCAGCGCCTCATAACGGACGATGAGATGAAACTGCTGTACAGCGGACATAAGGACAAAACACGCTGTCCATCCTGCGGCCGTCTCGGTGAGATGGCCTGTATCGGCCGTGTGCGGAACGCCCGCCGATACGCGAAGTGGCATTGGTTTCTGATCGCGCAGCCGGTCTCGGAGAACGAGGTGTGGATGCGGGAGACGGAAGCGTGGTACAAACCGTACATATGGAACGACAGTAAGAGTGGCTATGATGTGGCATCTGCCGCAGGGGTTCAATTTAAGGATTACGTGCGGTACCGTCTTACACCCGGCGAGGCAAAACAGTGGACGTACCGGTGGGAGTGGGGCGAGGAAAGCGAGATCCGCGACGTGACGAAGGCACCCTATCCGTGGTATACGCAGGGATTCCGCCCGGGCACGGCCTCGCAGATGCTGGTGGAGGGCGATCTGTCCGAGACCTTCCTCCGGTACAATTCCTACGAGAAAACGCGGTACGGTTATGGAAACATAGGCGGGTACCTTGCCAATTACGCTATGTATCCATCCATTGAGATGATGGTCAAGGCGGGCTTTCACGGATTTGTCAGCGATTTGGTAGTCGACCGCAAAAAGAACAAAGCCGTGGTGGATTGGACGCAAACCGATCCGCGGAAGGCATTCCATATCCCGAAGGAGATCGTGGAGAAACTGCGCCGCGCCACGAATCAGCCGAGTATGCTGCAGGAGTACCATCGGTACCGAAAACGCGGGGAAAAGGATCCTTGGCACTGTGCTGAGCTGGTATGGAAATGGCGCCCGAGCTGGGGCGTGAAGCAGATAAGGGATAATTTGAAAGCCTCCGGAACCACGGAGATCGAGCTATACAAATATTTCGAGAAGATCCTGGAGGAGAATCCCGGATGCCATATGGCTCGACCGCCTGCCGTAGATCGGACGTGGAAGGACTATATCGAAGCCGCCAAAGTGTGCGGATACGATCTGAGCCAAAAGGCGGTGGTCATGCCAAAGGATCTGTACGGGAAGCACAACGACGCGGTGGCACTTCGCAATGAATTGCGGCCCACGTGGGTGGGCGGCAAGCAGACCGCGCCGGAGATTCGCAAAAAGTTCGAGGAGCGTCTGCCTGCACTGACCAGGAAATACGCCAAGATGGGCGAGAAGTATTTCATCCGTATTCCCGCCGCCCCGGAGGAGATCGTGACGGAAGGTCAAACCCTGCATCATTGTGTAGGCGGATATAGTTACATATCCAATCACGCCGCCGGGCGGAATCCTATTCTGTTCCTGCGTCGCGTGGATGCGCCGGATGAGCCGTGGTACACGATGGAGATCAACGTGGACACAAACAAGATCCTGCAGTGCGAAGGATGTCCCTCCGCGGACGGGCACGGCCGATACGGGCATATCCATCGGGAGGATCTTCCCGACGATGCCAAAGCGTTTTTGGACGAGTGGGAATCAGAGCGCACCGAAGTGAAAAAGAAAAAGGAGAGTAAATCGGCATGAATAACGATGTAATCGTACAGAAGGGCAGCGAGCAGATCGCCGCGGAGATAAACGGAATCAAGAGAACGGTGCGAGGGGTTATGCTCTCCGCCGCAATGGAGATCGGACGTCTCTTGATCGAAGCGAAAGGCATTGTGCCCCACGGTGAGTGGGGCGCTTGGCTGGAGAACAACGTGGACTACAGCCAGACCACGGCCAACGATATGATGCGTCTGTATACAGAATACGGCGATCAGCAGATCTCACTGGACGGCGGTCCCAGCAATGAGGAACTGTTCGGCGCGCTGGCACCCTCCAAGGCACTGGCCCTTCTGGCCCTGCCCGAAGAGGATCGCCGGGAATTCGTGCAGACCAAGCCGGTGGAGGATATGTCCGTCCGTCAGCTGCGGGAGGAGATCGCCAAGCTGAAGGACGAAAAGGCGGCCTCCGAGGCCGCTCGGGATATTCTCCGGGGCGATGTGGAGAATCTGGAATCCGCCCGCCAAAAGGCAGAACAGGAAAAACAGGCCGCCGAGGCAAAGCTGAAGGCAGAGGAAAAGAACCGCCAGGCGGCGATCGCTGCGGCAGAAAAGGCAGCTGCCGAAAAGGTAAAGAAGAAACTGGACGATATCACGAAGAAATTGAAAGCCGCCGAGGAGAGGGATGCGGAGAAGGCAAAACAGATCGATGCTCTGCAGACCAAACTGGAGGAGGCAGAATCTGCCGCCGCCGAGGAGAAGGAACCGGAGGATTCCGAGGAAGTGATCGCACTCCGTGAGGAAAAGGCACGTTTGGAAAAGCAGCTGATCGCCGCCGATCCGACTATGGCAAAGTTCGGGGTTCTACTTGGTCAGTATCAGAAGCAGTTCTCCGATATGGTGGATATGGTCCGCGGCGCCGACGATCCGGAGAAGCGGATGAAGATGCTGGACGTGCTGACACGGGTGCAGGCATCCTTCACGGCGTTGCTTTCGGAGGAATAATACATGGCCAACTTCAACTTCAATAAAGTGATTCTCGGCGGGCGCCTGACCGCCGATCCGGAACTGAAAACCACGCCGTCGGGCCTATCGGTTACATCCTTCACCGTGGCGGTCAACCGCCGCGGTAAGGGTAAGGACGGAGAAACCCAGGCGGATTTCATCAATGTGACCGCGTGGCGTGGCCTGGCCGAGTTCATCACACGGCATTTCCGTAAAGGATCTTCCATCTGCGTGGTGGGAGCGATTCAGACGCGCTCCTGGACGGATCCGCAGGGGCAGAAGCATTACGCCACCGAAGTAGTGGCGGATGAGGCGTACTTTGTGGATTCCAAGGGAGAATCGGCACAGCCGTCCTCGCAGTACGTGCCGGAGCAATATACGTCGGGCGGATTCCGACAGGAAGGAGACGGCGACGAAGATCTGCCGTTTTAAGATATGGCAAGAGAAATGAGATTGATCGACGGGGACGCCATCGGAAAAGACATCCTGGGGTGGATGCCGTGTGTGGATCCCGCCGAGGAAAGGGCATACAAGCGCGTGCTGGAC
The DNA here is from genome assembly GCA_045123975.1 of Eubacteriales bacterium. Classification (GTDB taxonomy): domain Bacteria; phylum Bacillota; class Clostridia; order Oscillospirales; family CAG-272; genus SIG701. Next base: position 4,830 of record JBGVKV010000083.1, read on the forward strand.
AGGATCCTCGCCGCGCCGACTATCACGGTTAAGGTGGCGGAGAAGAAGCAGAAGGCGGCGCCCACCGCCGAGGAAACCTCCCTGTATCAACAGATCGTGGATATGTACCATTCTATGTGCCCGGATCTGCCGAAGGTGACGAAGATCACCGACGTCCGCCGCTCCGCTCTCCACGCCCGCTTTGAGGAGATCGAGGAGAAGGAATCGGGGCAGATCTTCGCCACGTTCCGCCGTTTGTTTGAGCACGTGAAGGCCTCCGCATTCCTGCAAGGGAAGAAAGGAAGCTGGCGAGCCAATTTTGACTGGCTTATGAATCCGCAGAACTTCGCCAAGGTGATGGGCGGGTCGTATGATGATCACGCGCCGAAGGCAGCCCAACCCATGGGCAACTTCGACACGGACGATTTTTTCGAGGCCGCCTTGGCAAGATCACAGGAAAGAGGAGCGTGAGAGGGAATGACACTCAAAAAAGCAATAAACCTTCTTGAAGAGGAATATGAGAGGGCAAAGAAGTTGGAATGGGTGCGTAATCCTCTTGCTTGGGCGTTGTACCAAGTATGGAAAAAGGCAGATGCAGAGAAAGGCGGTGATAGTTAATGGCATACATAGATTGCGATAAGTGCTCCCACGGATGCGTGTGCGCGTATAGGCATCAGTACGACGATCATATCGTGACGTGCAGCCATTGGAAGCCCGTCGCCGAGGCACGTAAACTCACGCATCAGAAGATTGTTAGTGAACTGGACGGAGCAGATGTTTTCTTGCGAGGTAGAGCGACATCAAAGACCGCATCGCTTAACGAATACGATATAGAAGTGTTGCTTGGTATTGCAAATGTATGTGACGAAGCAGCTGATTTCATCCAACGCCAAAATGCAGAGATTGCGGAACTACAAAGCGAAATCAAAATATTAAAAGACAGCAATATAAATCTGCATGAATTGTATCAAAACGAAAAAGAAAAAGTCGCAAAGGCAAAACAAAAAGCAATTGATATTGGCAGAGCATTGAAAACAGCCAAGGCCGAAGCCTTCAAAGAGTTTGCGGAGAGGTTGTGTGACGGCAGGGTTTCAAACGATCCTGTTGTTATTGCGGCAGATGCACTGCTGAAAGAAATGACGGAGGAGGCTCACTATGAAGTACGCAAAGATCTGGCAGATATGTAAAAAGCGGAAGGTGCTGAATGTGTTTGCGGCCAACGGTACGCAGTGGATCTCCACCTGCTCGGCCGCCTATCCCATGTACGGTATGCCTACCGTTCGCACGAAGGACGAGCTGCTGGCTATGATCGACGTGCCGGCAGACGAGAGGGAATCCTTTGAGGTGTTCTTCGAGGATCCGACGGACGATATGTACGGCGACATTACCGCCGAGGATATCCAGCTCGACGCAAGCCCGGTTTCCTTCGTGTACGGATCAAGCACGCTCACCCCGCTTGCCGCCACCGAGGATCCCGCCGTGTACTGGATCAATGAGATGTTCCTTGCACCGCTCACGGATCTGAGTGCCATCGGGTACGTTCTCCGCCGAGCGAAGAGCGGCACGCCCTGCGTGGCCGTGGTGGATGGTATGAGCATCCAGGCGGTGATCGCCACCGCCGTGGCACGGGAGAACCTGGCGGACGCAATCCTCGCCGTGGCGGCAAAGTTGACCGCCGGGGAGAGGGAAATACCGCCGAAGCAGGAACAAATGCAGGTATAAATAAACACAGAAATCCGCACGGAAAAAGGCCGTGCGGATTTGGAGCATAAGCGGAGGAGTAATGAGACGAGTAAAAAAGCGTATGGATTCTGGATGTGTGTGCGAGCAGATCGTATACCATGTGCCGGATAATGCGGACATAAAAACCTACAAAATGCGCCCCCGTTTTCCAAACGAGGAGGCGCGGCTGGCGCATAAGGAGCGTATCTCCCGCGCCAATTTCGTGCGTATGGTCAATGAGAACCATTCGCCCGCGTCCCTGTATAGCACGCTCACCTGCGACGATGAGAACGAGCTGTACAGTTTCAAGGATGCCCGCCGGATCCGTGCCATCTTCCGCCGCCGTCTGCAGAGGGTCAGTCCGTCCGCCAAGATTATTATTGTGATGGGGCGGGGCAAGAGCACCGGCCGCATCCATTTCCATATGATCTCCCTCGGCGTGACGGTGGAGGACATCTTGAAGGCGTGGACGTGGGGCAGTATCGTGGAGAGCAAGCATCTGCGCAAGCATAACCGATACAACGGTATCGACCACGGTCAGGATTACACAGGCCTTGCCAATTACCTTTTCGATCACTGGACGGAAGAGCAGGGCGGCCACCGTTATATGGCCACACGCAATCACAAGAAGCCGGAGGCGGAGGAGCCGCAGGAAGTCAAGCGGGAGTACACCGTGGACAAGCCGCCGCGTGCACCCCGTGGATACACGTTGGTGGAAGCCAAGGCCACGTCCTTCGGCTACCTATATTATAAGTACATAAAAGACCCGGAACAGAAAGAGGAGGGCGGCTGCGCAGGCAGCCGTAGGAATCCTCGTAGATGCGTAAAGTTATAGTACCACAAAGGAGGTGTGGATATGGCGATCAAGGCAAGCGATCTATCCGATCGTGCGGCAAAAAAGGCATTGGAGTTGTACAGGCAGCAATGCAGGGCGAAATCGCCGGACGTCCGCGAGAGGCGCGGAAAGTTCGGCGCCATAAAAGAGGATCGGGGAAAGATCCGTTTCGATAGCAAAAAAGAAGCGCGCCGTTATGACGCGCTTTTGGTGTTGCTTGCGGCCGGGGCCATCACCGAATTGAAGATCCAGCCGGAGTTCACCTTGACCGAGGCGTACACCACGCCGGAGGGGGAGCGGGTGCGGGCCTGGCGGTACCGGGCGGACTTCTCCTATAAGCGGGACGGCGTTCTGATCGTGGAGGACGTGAAATCCTCCGCCACGCGTACCAGGGTGTACATCAACAATTGCAAGATGATGCGGGAGAAGTACGGGATCGAAGTGCAGGAGGTGACGGATTGCTGACACGGGAGATGCTGAGGAATTTCAGGGCAGAGAAAAGAGAAGTGATGGAACTGCGTGCCAAGATGCGCTCTGCAGAGTTGGCGGCCGCAAGGAGTGACCGGGCCACCGATCGAAAGAGGGCGTTGGCAGAGCGGGCCATATACGAAGCCAGTGCCAATAAGCAGATCGCAAGGCTGGCGCAGATCGAGGCGGAGATCTCCGCACTGCGTAGTCCAAAGCAGCGCCGTGCCATCCGGCTGAAATACGTGGAGGGATACAGCACGGTTAAGGTGGCCATGACGATGGGGATCGCCGAGCGGACGGTGGAGCAGCTAATACTGAATGCATTGAAAGAGAAAAGCGGAGGTTAGTCCTCCGCTTTTTGTTCGGGATGCTTTTCGAGAAAGTCCTGCACCGCTGCTTTGAAAATCTGTGCCTGCGGTACGCCCAATTCCTCGCACCGGCGGCGGAACAGGGCGGCGATCTCTTTGTCCTCTCTGTAGGACAGGATCGTATAGTTCTTTTCGTTGTAGCGATTCTTGACGGCTGTGGACGTGTGGGTTTTGCGTTTGGTGGATGCCATAGTTACTTCCTCCGTTTGAGAATGAGTGCGTACACAATTTTAGCGATTCCTGCACAGATCAGGAAGATGCCGAGTGCTGTGAGTATAGTTGTCATATCGCTTGACATTTGGGCAATAATCGTATATACTGTAGGTGTGAGGGCGGTTCGCGCCGCCCTCGCGCCTACACCCTGTTAGATGGTCCTATCGATTAGGATCAGCAGGGTTCCGATGATTAAGTCGATCAATGCGTCAACGAGAAGTTGTTTCACAGACACGCTCTCGTGTGCTTTGGTCGGCTTTTTCTTTTTCTTGCCCAAGTCTTTCTCACCTCCTTTCTGTATATATTATACCATACTGCTTGCAGTATGTCAAGGGATTTCGCAAAATTTATTAAAAATATTTTTGCTTTTGCGGATTTATGCGGATTTTGGCTTGTACAATACAAGGCAGGGTAGTCATAGCGCACTGCCGGTAGTAAGTTGGAGGGGCATACGGCGCGGCATTATCACCGCGCCGGATATGCGCACAGGTCTATGAATGTGAGTGCACCTCTTTCGGCAGACGATATGACAAGGAATACAGATGCAGTGTTTTTGAGTGATGCATATTGACACAGAAAGAGTTCTATAAAAGCAGGCCCTGGCGACGAGCTCGTAAGGCTTATATTGATAAGCGCATAGCAATAGACGGGGGCATCTGCGAGAAGTGTCACGAGGAGATGGGCAAGATAGTCCACCACTACAAGATCTGGCTGGACGACATCAACTGCAACGATCCAGAGATAAGTCTCAACGAGGATAACTTCATGTATGAGTGCCAAACCTGTCACAACAAGGAAAGAGACCCAAGACTGGCCACACCGGGCAGATGCCTATATGGGCCGGACGGGGAAATTATACGGAACACAGGGTATTGATATACTACGGACTCCCCCCATCTGGGCGAAAAATTTCACCCCGGTGGAGACCGAGAGGAGGCCTGTAATTTTACCCTGCAAACATATGAAAGGGGGTGTAGTTGTGGCGAAAGCAAAGAAAATAACTCGCATAAATCGAGAAAAAAAGAGATTACTGGAGATATTCGCCGGGCTGGATGAAAACAAACTGCGCACATGCTATGCCCTGATCGACCGGGCAGCATTCATCACGGTAAATCTGGAGGATCTGGAAAAAGAACTGAACGAAATCGGCTGGACAGAGACCTATACGAACGGCAAGAATCAGGAAGGTGTCAAGAAATCCGCGGCGGCAGAGGCACACATAAGCCTGACCAAAAATCTGAACGCCATCATGAAGCAACTGTTGGAGTTTGTGCCGCCGGCACAAAAGGCAAGCCGCCTGATGGAGATGATGAACGATTGACACCGTTCGCGAACTACATACAAGAGTACCATCACAAGATCCAGACTGGCGCGGTGACCGTCGGCGAGTGGATCAGACTATTATACGAATGGATCACCAGAGATCTAAGCGAAGGACAATTTTATTTTGACGCAAAGAAAGCCAACAGGGCAATTAAGTTCGTGGAGAACTTCTGCCGACATAGCAAAGGGCGGAACGACCTCATAAAACTGGAACTGTGGCAAAAGGCAGCGGTCAGCCTGATCTTCGGCATAGTGGACGAAAACGGTTTGCGAATTTTCCGTGAAGTCTTTTTGGTTATAGGCCGAAAGAATGGCAAGAGCCTTTTCGCATCCGCCTGCATCGCATATATGGCGTATCTGGACGGCGAGTATGGCGCGGATATTTACTGCCTGGCGCCGAAACTGGAACAGGCGGCCATTGTGTACGACAGTGCCTGGAAGATGATCCACGCCGAGCCGGAACTGGACGCGCTGGCACAGAAGCGTCGGAGTGATATTTACCTGGCTGATACCAATACAACCATCAAGGCGTTGGCGTTCAACGCCAAGAAGTCCGATGGCTTTAATCCGCACATGACCGTCTGCGACGAGATCGCAAGCTGGCCGGCTGAGCAGGGAATGAAGCAGTACGAGGTTATGAAGTCCGCACTCGGCGCGCGTAAGCAGCCGCTGATCCTGTCGATCAGTACGGCGGGCTACGTGAACGACGGACCGTATGACGAGCTGATGCTCCGGTCCACTGCTGTGCTGAAAGGCAGCAGCGAGGAGCGACGCCTGCTCCCGATCCTGTACATCATCGACGACGTGACCAAGTGGGACGACATCGAGGAACTGAAAAAGGCCAACCCAAACATGGGCGTGAGCGTGTCGGAGGACTTCTTCCTGGAGGAGATCGCCATCGCGCGGAACAGCCTCAGCAAGCGGGCCGAGTTCCTGACGAAATACTGCAATATCAAACAGAGCAGCACGCAGGCATGGCTCCCTTACGACGTAGTGGACGGCGTAACCGGCGAGGTATACAGCCTGGAGGACTTCCGCAGCAGCTACTGCGTGGGCGGCATCGACCTGTCACAGACCACGGACTTGACGTCCTGCTGTGTGGTCATTGAGAAGGCCGGGCGGCTGTACGTGCTCACTAAGTTCTTCATGCCGGAGAACAAGATCGACGAACTGCAGGAGCGAGAGGGCGTGCCATATAGGCGATACGTCCAGGAGGGTATCGTACAGCCAAGCGGTGAGAACATTGTCGATTATAACGACTGTTTCAACTGGTTCCGCATGCTGGTGGAGGAATACGAGATCCTACCGCTGCAGATAGGGTATGACCGCTACTCGGCCCAGTATCTTATACAGCAGCTGAATCAATACGGATTCCACACTGACGACGTGTACCAGGGCGAAAACCTGACGCCTGTCATTCATGAGTGCGACGGCCTGCTGCGGGACAAGACCCTGCAGCTCGGCAATAACAAACTGTTGAAAGCCCATTTTCTCAACGTGGGCATGAAACAAAACTTAGAGACCCGCAAGGTCCGCCCGGTCAAGATAGACCAGCGGTGCCACATCGACGGCTTTGTCGCCGTCATGGATGCTCTAACGGTCCGGCAGAAATGGTACGACCAGATCGGTGAGCAGCTAAAAAATGCAGCATAGGAGGAAACCATGGGGGCTTTTGACAAACTCCTGGGGAAATTCAAAGTAAAGAAGGCGATGGGCAGCTGGTTCCAGATGCTGGACGGCTACTCGCCCGTGTTCAACACTTACGACGGCGGCGTGTACGAGATGGAGCTGACCAGGGCATGCGTGCACACATTCGCAAGCCATTGCAGCAAGCTCCAGCCCAAGGTGACGGGAGCCGACAGCCGAGGCGTTCAGGCGATGCTGGAGGGCAAGCCTAACATGTTTATGACTGGTGCGCAGTTCCTGTACAAGGCAGCCACCATTTACGAAACACAAAATACCTGCTTCATCGTGCCGGTGCTGGACGTATACGATCGCATCGTCGGCTACTATCCCGTAGTGCCGGACATGACCGAACTGCGCGAGCAGAACGGCGAGGCCTTCCTGGTCTACACCTTCGGCAACGGCGAGCAGGCAGCCATTGAGCTGTCGCGCGTGGGAATCGTGAGCAAATTCCTTTACCGCAGCGACCTCATGGGTGAGGACAACGGCGCCCTGAACACGACGCTGCAGCTCCTGGCCACCCAGAACCAGGGCATCGAGGAAGGGATCAAGAACAGCGCCAGCTTCCGGTTCATGGCCACGGTGAACAACTTCACCAAGGGAAAGGACCTTGCAAAGGAGCGCGAGACATGGGTAGCGGATAATCTGGGCCCCGGTTCTGGTGGCCTTGCACTGTTCCCGAACACATACGGAAACGTGCAGCAGATCCAGTCCACCGCCAAGATCGTGGACCCGGAGCAGCTGAAACTGATCCAGGATCGAGTGTATACCTACTTTGGCACAAATGAAAAAATACTGCACAACGAGGCAGCCGGTGATGACTGGGCGGCTTATTATGAGGGCAAGATCGAGCCCTTTGCACTGCAGCTCTCGCAGGCCATGACCGTGATGACGTATACGCAGAACGAGCGCACACGCAAAAACGGCATCATCTGGTCGGCGAACCGCCTGCAGTATATGACTAATGCCGACAAGCTCCAGGTCAGCAGCCAGATGTTTGACCGGGGCATCCTCAGCATTAACGATGTTATGGATGTCTGGAATCTGCCGCATGTGCCCGACGGCGACAAGCGATATATCCGCAAAGAATATACTGAGATTTCTCAGCTCGATGAGGTCGCACGTTTACAACAGGACCTTGCGGCAGCCCAGGCTGAATTGAACGCGGCAAAAGAGCCGCCAGAACCCGAGAAACCCAACGAGGAACAAACGGAGGAGCTGAAAAATGACACCTAACGAAAAAATTAAATTCAAGGACCAGGCACAGACGCGTGCGGTATTGCTTACTCCCGTAACAGAAGGCGAAAAACGGTTTGACACCGAGAAGTATGTCGAAGGCTACGCGGCCAAATACGACAAGTATCTGCTCTGGGACTGGGGCGATGATGGCAAGACATACGAGCGCTTTGATCCCAAATGCTTCGAAAACACAGACATGAGCGACGTTATTATGCAGTTCGACCACGCTGGCCGCGTGTTCGCTCGTATCACAAATAATACGCTGGCTGTAGAAGCGAACGACAAGGGCCTGTTTATGGCTGCAGATCTCGACAAGACCGAACTGGCCAGAGGCCTATACGAGGATATTACCGCCGGCATGCTCACAAAAATGAGCTGGCGCTTTAAGGTGGGAAAGTATTATATCGAGCGTGAGGAAGGGTCCAGGGACTGTACCATCGTGCATACGGAAATTCCCAAAATTTACGACGTGTCGGTCGTAAGTATTCCCGCGAATGACAATACCGAAATCAGTGCTCGCGATTTTGTCCACGGAGTGATGGATGAAATCACCCGGAGTGAGGCAGAGCTTGACGAACGCCGCAGAAAACTGCGCGCGAAAATAAACATTATTACAGGAGGATTCTAAAATGGATCGTATCGCAGAAATTCAGGCCAGACTGGCCGCAATTAACACCGAAATCGACGGCGCAACGGGCGAAGCCCTGACCGCCCTGGAAACCGAGTCCCGCTCCCTTTTGGAGGAACTGCAGGGCCTGCAGAATGACGCCCAGGCGCGTCAGCAGCTCCGTCAGCAGATCGCGGCAGGCGCCGGCACTCCCGTTTCCACTCCCGCACCCGCTCAGCCTTCCGCTGAGGAAAGAGCCGCCGATCAGTTCCGCAACACCAACCGCATGACCATCCCCGGCGCCGAGGCTCGCGCCTTGCTGATCTCCAGCGGCAAGCTTGTCAAGCCCGATAAGAACAGCACCGACATCCAGGATATGCCCGGCGCTAAGGTGTCCAGCATCGTGGACCTGATCCACATCGAGGACTGTGAAGGCATGAGCTCCTACACCGTGCCCTATGTGGACGAAGACGCTGCCGCTGCTGGCGATCACGTCGAAGGCCAGGCCGGCACCATGTCCGAGTTGGCGAAGTGTGGCTACAAGACCATTAACCCCAGTGATGTCATTGTTCTGGGCCAGATCTCCAAGCAGGCCAAGAAGCAGACCAATGTCAAGTACGCGGAGAAGGTTCGCAGAGGTGCCCATCTGGCTCTGCGCAAGAAGGCCGTTTCTCTGGTCACTGCTGCGCTGAAGGCCTCCGATCTGGTCAAGGAGATCCCCTTCACAGGTAAGATCGACGCCTCCACTCTGCGCAATCTGGTTCTTCAGTACGGCGACGACGAGTCCGCCTTCGGTCCCGCCTACCTGGCACTGAACAAGAAGGACCTGCTCGCCTTTGGTGACGTCCGTGGCACCAACGAAAAGAAGGCCATCTATGAGATCACTCCCGACGATGCCAACCCCAACTTTGGCACCATCAAGGAGGGCGGCTTGACTGTTCGCTATGTTCTGCTCAGCGGCCTGACCGCCTTGAGCACTGCCGAGACCGGCGCGGGTCGTACCATGTTCTATGGTGACTTCAACAAAATCCATGCGGCTATGTTCTCCGACTACGAGGTCAAGGTCTCCGAGGACTTCGCATTCGACAAGCTGATGGACACCATCCGCGGCGACTTGGAGATGGGCGTCGACGTTGTCGCCAAGCACGGCCTGCTGACTCTGAAAGTCTAACCACTACCCCGGCGGGGCTTAACCGCCCCGCCTAACACCCGAAAGGAGGTGCAGCATGGCCACTACAATACTCGCCAAGATTAAGCTCGCCCTGCGAATCAAGCACGAGGCGCTGGACGAGGACATCCAGGCGGACATTGACGCCTGCCTGGCGGACCTGAAAGCCATGGGCGTGGTATATAAAGACTCCACGGATCCGCTGATCTTTGCAGCGGTAAAGCTGTGGTGCAAAGCGGCATATACAGACGACACGGCCAAGGGAGCGGAGTACATGAACCGCTACAACGCCATGAAGGCCAGCCTCATGATGGCAGAGGGCTATGCGTGGGAGGGTGCCGCCGATGAATGACATTATCACTCTGGTGAGCGACAGCGGACGCCGCGAGGTGTTTGCCGAACTGCGAAGCATAAGCCAGACGGAGCACTACCAGGCCGCCGCTGTCGACTATCACCCGGAGCTGAAATTTGTTATTGCAGACTATCTGGACTACCAGGCCGAGACGCTGGTCGAGCACGAGGGCACTCTGTATCGAGTGCTGCGTACATTCCGCGCCGGACAGGAGCTGGAGATCGTCGTGGAGCGTGCATCTGCGGAGGAGGTCGAGCTGTATGGCTAAGACCATAAAGCCTGACCAACTTTCCGCGGTACTATCGCAGAACCTGGAGCTGTACAGTAAAGACGTACAGGAGAAGGTGGATGCAGCTGGGCGCCGGGCGATGGAGCGGATCGTGCAGATCACAAAAGACACCGCACCGAGAGGCAGCCGCAAGAGCCGCAAGTTCTACCAGTCCATTACCTCCAAAGAGGAGGTGGGCCCGCGTGGCAACCGGTTCCTGTGGTATGTCAAGGCCCCAAACCACCGGCTGACGCATCTGCTTGTTAAAGGCCACGACAAACCAAACGGAGGCAGGGTCGATGGCAACCCATTCCTGCACAACGCGCTGGACAAAGTCCTACCAGAATACGAGCAAGAGGTCGAGGAGGCTGTGAAGAATGACCGCTGATATACTGACCGCCGCAGGCGTGAAAAACCGGCAAGGTCGATTCCTTCGCATGCCGGCTGAGACATACGCCGTATATTTTGACGACAAGACGGTGGACGCCGCCGACCGTGTGACAACGGATGGACGGCTCCCCCGCGTCGTTACTCATGACGTCACGATCGAGGTCTACGAACCGTCACCCGATGACAAAGCGGAGGCCGCTATCGAGGCAGAGCTTGACGCCAGGGGACTCTCCTGGAACAAGCAGGACCGGTACTGGGTGGACGACGCCAAACGATACCAGGTCATATACGAATACTCATACACCGAAAAAACCTAAAAGGGGGATAAAATCATGGCTAAGAGATCCAAGGACAATATCACCCTCGGCTCCGGTATTCCTTACATTGCAGAATTTACAGGCACCATGCCCGACGTAGATACGATCTGCATCGAGGAGAACCGGCTGGGCTACTGTAAGGGCGGCGCTACGCTGACCTACACCGAGGAAACCTACGAGGAGAAGGACGACCTGGGCTATGTGTCCAAGGTCATCACCACTTCCGAGGAGGCCCTGCTGAAACTCGGCCTGCTGACCTTTAACGGCGACACCGTAAAGAAGCTGGCAGACCGCTGCACGGTCACCGAGGACAAGAGCGCAGGCACTCGCACCATCCACATCGGTGGTGCGGGCAACGCTCAGGGCAAGGAGTGGGTGGTTTGCTTCTTCCACGAGGATAAGAAGGACGGCAACCTGTGGGTACTGATCCGCGGCAGAAATAACGCGGGATTCACTCTCACCTTTGCCGCGGACGCTGGCTCTGTTGTGGAGCCTGAATTTAAGGCGCTGCCTCACGATGACGATGGCACCTTGATCACCCTCATTGAGGAAATCGACAAGACAGCCTAAACAGATCGGCGGGGGCGTAGTGCCCCCGCTAATTTTGTATTAAAAAGGAGATCGCAATATGCAGATGTTAGACTTCAACGCCCTCCAGCAGCCCTCGTGGCCTGTCAAGCTGAAGGACGACGAGCAGACCGTGGTGCACGTATATGCCCCGACTGTTGAGCTGTACGACCGACTGATCGCAGCTACGCCGGAGTTGGAGAACGTGTCCAAGACCAAGGACGGCCGCACCATTCGCGCGCTGTATAACCTGGTCGCCGATATTATGAGCATTAACGACGACGGCTACACGTTCACAGGTGAGGAGCTGCGCGACAAGTACAGACTGACCCTCGTGGACATCATCCGCTTTGTGGGCGGGTATTTGAAATTCCAGAAGGAAATCCAAGACGCAAAAAACTGACCCTCCCCTACTATCCCATGGCGGATAGCCAGGGGGGTCATAAATATAATTCGCCGACATGGTACAAGCATCTCGTGTCGGTGTATACCGGTCTAAACTTTCTCCAGATACAGCAGCTCAATTATATTGAGTTCCTGCAATACAGACGGGATGCCTTTATTAACTGGCTGAGCGGCAGTGAAAAAGGGCAAGAGTACCTGGACAATGCCTGGAGAATGGAACAGACCGAGCCGGACCGCGCGGCACTTCGGCGGAAATTTGGCCGAAGGGAGGACTAACCTATGGCGAATACTATCAAGGGCTTGACCGTCGAGATCGGTGGCGATACCACGAAACTGGGCAAAGCCCTGGAAGATGTCAACAAGAAAAGCAGAGACCTATCCAGTGAGCTGGGACAGATCAACAAACTGCTGAAAATGGATCCTGGCAACGCTGACCTGCTGGCTCAAAAGCAGAAGGTCCTGGCGAATGCGGTGAGCACTACCTCCGAGAAGCTGAAAAAGCTGAAAGAAGCGGAGAAACAGGTCCAGGAGCAGTTCAAGCGCGGCGAGGTATCCGAGGAGCAGGTGCGCGAGCTGCAGCGCGAGATCATTGCCACGGAAAAGAAGATGCAGTCCTACGAAAAGGCTGCAAAGGAAACCGCTGACGAGATCAAGAACCTGGGCAAAAAGTCCGACGACGCCGCGGACGACACCAAGGATCTGGAGAAGGGATCCGACAAGGCGTCCGACGCCATGGACGACATGGCCAAGAGCGCGGACGATGCTGGCGACGCAAGCGACGGTCTGGGCTCCAAGCTGGGCGGCCTGGTCAAGGGCGGTCTGGCGGCTCTTGTGGCTGGCGTGACCGCCGCTATCGGTGCTATGGTAGCCAGCGCAGAAGCCACCCGGGAATACCGCCGGGAGATGGGCAAGCTGGAGGCCGCATTTACCACGAACGGGCACAGCGCAGAAGCGGCCACCAAGACCTACCAGACACTGCAGGGCATCCTGGGAGAGACCGATCAGGCCGTGGAGGCGGCCAACCATCTGGCCAAGCTGACCAAGAGCGAGGAGGAGCTGGCTAAGTGGACCAACGTGGCCACCGGCGTATATGCGACCTTTGGTGCGTCCCTCCCGATCGAGAACCTGACCGAGGCAGCCAATGAGACCGCCAAAACCGGCGCTCTCACGGGTGGCCTGGCTGACGCGCTCAACTGGGCAGGCGTCAATGAGGAAGATTTCCAGGCGAAGCTGGACGCATGTAGCAACGAGCAGGAGCGGCAGTCCCTCATACTGGAGACGCTGAACGGTCTATACTCCGAAGCAGCCGACAAATACCGCGAGGTAAATGCAGAGGTCATCCGTGCCAACGAGGCAAACGAGGCCTGGACGGCGTCCATGGCAGAGGTGGGCGGAGCTATCGAGCCCGTGCTCACCGATATAAAGCTCCTGGGCGCGTCTCTGCTGTCCGACCTGGTGCCGGGTGTGCAACAGGTGGCGGAGGCCTTCCGTGGTATGCTGAACGGCGACGAGGGCTCTGCGGCTGCTCTGGGCGAGGCTTTGTCCGGTATGTTCGAGGATGCTCTCGATAAGGTGGTCGAGATATTGCCCCAGGCGGCGGAGGTCGCCACGAGCCTCATCACCACTTTGACCACTTCGCTGTTGGGTATGCTGCCGGATTTGACGCGCACCGTGATGCAGATGGCCACGCAGGTCATCACATCTCTGGGGCAGGCTATGCCGACCATCCTGTCGTCTATCATTGACAGCGTATTTGGTGTAATTAACAACCTGCTGGGCTATGTTCCCGACGTCCTGGCGGCTATTACTGAATTTATCAGCATACTGGCCGCCGAGGTCCCGAACATTGCCGCACAGATTACTGGGTGGATCCCGGAGATAGTGACGGCTCTGGTCGATGCGTTTATCCTATCCGTACCGGTATTCCTGGAGGGCGCGATTCAGTTCATGATGGCACTCGTCCAGGCGATCCCCCCTGTGGTGGTTGCCCTGGCTGCAGAGGTGCCCACCATCGTGCTGAATATCATCGACATTTTGACACAGAGCATCCCGATTCTGTTGGACGGTGCTCTGCAACTGTTTAACGCTATAGTTCAAGCCATCCCGCTGCTGATCGAGGCACTGGTGCCCCAGATCCCGGTGATCGTGGATGCGCTGGTCACCGGTCTGTTGGAGAACATCCCGGTGCTGCTGGAGGGGGCGCTTCTGCTCCTGAATGCCATTGTGGACGCTATCCCCGTGTTGCTTGAGCTGCTTATCCCGCAGATACCCTTTATCGTGAACACGATCATCGATGGGCTGATCGCGCTCACGCCGGAGCTGCTGGGCGCGGCCATCGATCTGCTGTTTGCTATCATCGAGGCCATCCCCACGATCGTGTCGGCTTTGATTAAGGCCGTACCCGACATCCTGAAAGCTATCCTGGACATCCTGCGAAAATTGCCAGAGCTGATCTGGACCATCCTCAAAGAGGTGGTTACCAAATTCGTGAACTTTGTCACGGAGAGCAAGAAGAAGTCCGAGGAGGGAATGAGCAAAGTATTTTCCGCGATCGTCAATGCCTTGAAAAATCTCCCGAGCGTACTGTGGGAACACCTCAAGGCAACCAT
>JBGVKV010000084.1:0-19132 GCA_045123975.1 Eubacteriales bacterium
CGATACGGAAGCCATCAACAAGGAACTGGAAGAAATGATGGCAGACACCGAGGATATTTGGACCGACTACACCGACGCCGTAGCGGAGGAGGAAATCGATCCCGGCTTTGCTCTGCCCGAAATCCCACCGGAAGAAGTCGCCGAGGAATCCTTCTTTGAAGAATCTCCCGTGAAGGAAGAAACTCCCACAGAGGAGGACGACGCTCTGCTTCTGCAGAATCTCCGCCGTGCGTTCAGCGTGGAATTTGACACCTTTGAGCCCGGCGCACAGACGAAGAAAACACAGTCGGATGACGCAGACGAGTTTTCCTTTGTGGAAAACGAGCCCCCGAAAAAACGCGGATTTCTCAGCCGTCTGATCGGCGGCGATTCCGACGGAGAATAACCCATCAACTGAGGTAATTATGCTTTTATTCTTTCTTGTAACAGCAGGGGTGATCCTTCTGGATCAGCTCACAAAGATCCTTGCCCTGCAGTATCTTGCCCCGGCAGGCAGCTATCTCCTGTGGGAAAACGTGCTGCACCTGACCTACGTGGAAAACACCGGAGCCGCCTTCGGTATGCTGAAGGATCATCGCTGGGTGTTCCTTGTGATCTCCACTGTGGCATTGGGCGGCATGGTAGCCTATATGTTCTGGAACAAATCCCGCCGTCCCCTGGAAACCGTATCCGTGGCCTTTATCGTGGGCGGCGGCATCGGCAATATGATCGACCGCCTGGCCCGCGGCTTTGTGGTGGATTTCGTGGACGTAAAATGCATTCCCCACTGGAAGTACATCTTCAACGTAGCGGACATCTTCGTCTGCGTGGGGTGCGGTCTCTTCATTCTCTACATCCTGCTCTTTGAAACAAAGATACAGGAGAAAGAGGACTCCCAATGATGCGGGAGGAAGAATTCATCGCCGACAACGTGCTGATCTGCACGATCGATGCCGATGGCGACGGCAAGCGTGCCGATGCGGCCCTGGCCGATCGGACGGAGTTCTCCCGCTCGGCTCTCGTGCGCCTGATGGAATCCGGATCCGTAACACGGGACGGGACGCCCATCGCCAAAAAGACCGTAATGCGCGCGGGCGATACGGTGCAGATCCTTCTGCCCGAAATCGTTCCGGCTGAGGCGCAGCCGGAGGATATCCCGCTGGATATAATCTACGAGGACGACGACGTGATCGTCATCAACAAGCCCAAGGGGATGGTAGTCCATCCCGCACCGGGACACGAGCACGGCACCATGGTGTCCGCTCTGCTCTACCACTGCGGCAATTCCCTGTCCGGTATCGGCGGCGTGGCCCGCCCCGGCATCGTTCATCGGATCGATCGGGACACCACCGGCCTGATCGCCGCGGCGAAAAACGACCGGGCCCATCTGGCTCTGGCGGCACAGCTGGCCGATCACTCCATGCGCCGGGAATACCAGGCGCTCATCATCGGCGGCATTGAGGAGGAGGGTACCGTCAACGCCCCCATCGGCCGCCATCCCAAGGATCGCAAAAAGATGGCGGTTCTTCCCCGTGGCACCTCCGGTGTCCGCGAGGCTGTCACCCACTATTTCCCCGTGACGGATTTCGGATCCTTTTCCCACATCCGATTGGTGTTGGAAACGGGACGTACCCATCAGATCCGCGTGCATATGAGCCACATCGGCCATCCCGTCATGGGAGATGAGGTGTACGGTGCCAACCGCACACCCTTTGAGAAGCAGCACAGTGCGTTGCTGTGCGGTCAATGCCTGCACGCAGGAAAACTGCGCTTCGCCCATCCCGCCACCGGCGAGATGATGGAGTTGGAAGCCCCTCTGCCCGCCGAATTTGCCAAACTACTGGATATACTGAAACAGGAGCGAAGATAACTTCGCTCCTGTGTTTTTTATTTTCCCGCAACGCGGGACAGATACGATGCCATGGCGGCATCCGGCTCCAGAATCAGTCCGGCGGCGTCCCCGTCCCCATCCACGAACACGGCGATGTACGCCCGCTCCGGGATCATGGACGCCGTATAATTGTACAGTTTCATCTCGGGATACTTTTTATGGACCTCCCGCTCTTTTCCGCCGCGGCGTGGATAGAGATCGAAATAGGCGAGCTCACTGAGACTCAGCCGGGCATCCGTCACCGACCGCCGCCCCTGGGTTTTGCGCACGGCGAAATCCAGCATATGCGGCGGCAGAGCCGCCACGTTGGCCGGCGAGGCGGCAGCGTACTCCATCCCGTCCTCCGCCGGAGGATAGCCCCTCAGGGCGATCTCATAGGTGAAAGAGGTGCCGATATACCGGGCATACAGGAACACACCGCCCATAAAGAACACCGAGGCACAGCTCGTCCAAAGTCCGCGATACGCAGGCAGCGGGATGGTGAAGGAAAAGCAAAGAATACTCAAGGCAAAAAACAACAGCATCAACGCCTTGGCACCACGGTTCTCCGCCCTCGGTGAATAGCGCATACAAATCCCTCCCGTAAATTCCCCTGAAAAAGCGCAAAGACCGCACTAAGGCGGTCTTTTTCGCTGCTATTACGCTTCTTTGTTGACGATCTCTTTGCCGTCGTAGTAACCGCAATTCTTGCAAACGCGGTGCGCAAGATTGTACTCGCCGCAGTGCTGGCACTTAACCATACCGGGCAATACCAGTTTCCAAACGTTGGAACGTCTCTTATCTCTGCGCGCTTTGGATGTTTTTCTCTTCGGAACTGCCATCCTAAACACCTCCTTATGGGTCTTATTGACATTTTAACACACTATGGTTTATTATACACCAATCAATCGTGTTTTTCAAGTAGTTTTTGCAAAATTGCCAATCTTGGATCAATTTCTTTTTTTGCAGAGCAGCCGCAATCGCCGTCTGCCAGCCGTTTTCCGCACTTCGGACACAGTCCGGGGCAGTCATCCCGGCACAAATGGTATAGGGGAAGTTCCAAAGCCACCGCTTCCGTGATCTCATTATCCACGTCCACGCCGCCGTTTATGAGCGGTAAGAGGCTGTCTTCGTAATCCTCATCGTGCTCTACCTCACCCAGGCGCACCGCACTGTCCGTCTCGATCAACCGCTCCATGGCCAAGGGCATCGTTACCGAAATGGGATCAAGACAGCGGTCACACACCGTATCGTAGGAAACCTCGGCATCAATCCGTAAGGTAAGATAGCCGTGATTGTCCGTCACCCGGTAGCGAACCGCAATGGGGCCGCGCAAAGTGATGCTGTCCGGCAGAAGGACACCGTCCTCGCCGGGAGTATAGGAATACTCGCCTTCCAGGGTGGTACATCTGCCTTCAAGGATCTGGCTCAGATCAATTCGCATAGATCACCCTCCTTTTGCAAATACATCTGCGAAATAATATTATATCCGTATTTTCCCCGTCTGTCAATGGATTTTGCAAAAAAACTTCCTCTCTATTGTAATTGCGCACGGGATTTGATATAATTAAGTATAATTTTCCGTTATCTGCCGGAGGTATGTATGAGCAAGACCGGACGCATTGCCAAAATTACCGTAATTTCCATAATGTATATATTGATCGGGCTCTTTATTTTCCGATGCTGCTTTGCCTCCAACCGGAGCACGCTGAACGATCTCGTCCCCACGGACGCCCTGTCAGCCGCATCGGCTGACGGAGTGATCCCCGAAATGCTGACCCACGATATCGTGACGGAGATCTCCCAGGACGGCAACGTCGCCTGCTACGCCTTCGTGTACATCCCGGAGATCCGGGAAGTGCAGATCACCGTCCGTTACAACAGCAGCATTTATGAAAAAGAATCTCTGCCGACGGACACCGTCTTCACCTTCGGTCTCACCGATTCCGATACAAAGGAGGAAGTGCCGGGTGAAATCCTCGAAACGAAAACCGTTTGGATGTACACCTACCACCGATTGGTATTCCGGAACGTGAGCATCACCGATACAAACGATCTGCTTCTGCAGATGTATGCAGGGGATAAAGCCGTGGCGGTGGACGTGCTCCACTATAAGGATCAGAACGTGGTTCTGAAGCCGTACAAGCTCAGCGGCGGCGAGAAAAAAGCACTGCTGGGATAATATAAAACAAACAAGGGCTGTTGCCATAGCAACAGCCCTTTCATTTTTGCGCTGGAGCTCGCGGAGCAGCGCGTGCAAACGCGCTGTCTCCCTTAGTCCTTCGCGTAGGAAGTAAAATTTCTGTGGCGAGATCTCCCGTTTTTTCGCCCGGCACGGGCGGGAATGGCTGTTTCAGCAGCCAAGGGTGAGCTCGCGGAGCAGCGCGTGCAAACGCGCTGTCCCCCTTAGTCCTTCGCGTAGGAGTTTACGTCCAACCCCGCCAGCACCTTGTTGGCGTCCGAAGCAATCTTTTCCACCAGATCGGTAAGCACGTAGAACTCACCGTGTCCGTTGACCGTCATCAAAGCACGTCGGCCGGAGCCGGAGTAGGGATAGAACTTATACACCGTGTCCTTACCGTTCAAATTGGTGATGGTGAAGGACAGCAGGCAGTTGGCCTCATCCGCCGTCAGAGCGGCGATTTCATCCGCCGTCATCGGCACGTAGTCCTCAATCTTTACGGAGAGGAGGGTACGGTAGAACTGACGGAAATTGACAACGTCCGCGTTAGGAATGTATTTTCCCGTGCTGGACTGGACGTCCAGCGTGCCGTTGCCCGACTCGTCCTTGCCGTGGTGGAGAGTGAACTTCACATCAGCACCCGCACCGCGGATATCCAAAGCGGACACGGTAATAATCCACTGCTGGAAGGGATAGCGTGCCAGCCAGGACAGCAGATCCTTCTCCAGATACTTGCAGGAATCCTCAGACACGGACACGATCTTTTCGGGGAACAGACTGGACACCACGTTGTAGGTGTTGTCCGGCTGTTTTTCGCTGAAATACAGAATCACAGGCTCTCCTCCCACGTCAAAGCTGACGCGATAGGCCGCACTCTCAGGATTTTCAGCGTGCATATCGGGCAGACCGCACGCGAGATATTCCTCCGAGGTAGGATTCAGGTGAAGCACCACATCGCCCGTGTACTCAATATAGGAGAAGAGAACCTCGTAATAGAGTTCCTCATTGGGATAATATCCCGCGGGATACGAAATGATGTTTTCCAGAAGGGCCTGGTCATTGACCCGCTCGCTTTCGGGGACCTGGGAGATGCGGATGAAGGTCTCACCGTTACGCTGAATGGTGAAGTTATCCACCACCAAATAGCTCTCCTGGCTCAGCCCGGTGATCAGAATGCAGGAGGTCATATACTCCACGGAAGCCAGAACACCGTCCTCCAGGGTAGTATCCAGCACATACACACTCCGACGGCCGTCCAGCATTACGTAGTAGCCGCCGCCGGTGAGCAGATCGTAGCCCACCGCCACCCGGTACGTTTTTCCGGCGGTGGTTGTAAGGGTCCAGTAGGCACGGGGCGTGAGCAAGCCAAAATTCTCCAGCTCCGCATCGGTGGCGTTGTCCACCACTTTCACCTTAGCCAAGGGATAGCCCACGCTGGTGATCAGATTGGCAAACTTCGTCTGATCGTAGGCTACGCCTTCCAATCCTCGAATCTGGAACGTGCCGGTTTTATCCTGATAGAACTCATAGGAGCCGTGCCCGTTCTCCACCTTGAGAGAACTGATCGCTTTACGTTCCACCTGAGGATAGATCATATAGCGGTCGTTCAGACCGATCACTTCTCCCTCCACCGTTTCGGGCGGATTGGTCTCCACGGAAATCACGCCGCTTTCCACCAAGGGAACGATGACGGCAAAATACAGCGCAACGAGCGCCACAAAGATACCGAGGAGAAGAAATAGCTTCTTTTTCTGTTTCGACATCATGCGTGCTTTCTCCTTACCCAGATCACAAGTCCGGTAATGGCGGCGATCACGGGGAATACCACCGTCATAGCCACTGTCCAGTCATTGGCCTGGGCCGTGGTGATATCCAGGGAGGTATCGTCAAACACCTTGAAATCGATATCCGCCAGCACCTTTTCCCGGCCGGTGGCCTTCATGGTGGAGGTGATGATATCGCTGTTGGCGTAGGCGTTGCTGAGCAGGTACTTGCTGTTCGCAAAGGCGGAGGAGCCGCTGACCACCACGAAGGAGTAATACTCCTCGTTGTTGATGATGCGGGACTCGCGGGACAGCGTCAGCAGATTGAAGGTACCCTCCTCGGCAACCGCGCCGTCGTAGATAGCCTCAGCGGTATCGTAGGTGGTGAGGATCGCGGAAACGTCACGGGAGCCGGACACGCTGCCGCCCTCCTCCCACAAAATCCGAATGGGCATGCTGTAGCGGGAGATGGTCTTGGGCAAGGTATCCAGGTTCTGGGTCAGGTCCTTATAGATGGAGCTGCCCAGAGTGGTCGTATCGTATTTGGCCACCACGGAAAGGCCGTCGGTGGAGATGGAGTGCTCCATGTCGCGGATCGCCGTATCCGGGGTGAAGCCCACGCCCCACTCCTCAAGGAACTCGGAGAGGTTGTTCAGCCGGCCGGCGGAGTCGGGATTGGCAAATACCATCAGGCAGCCGAACTTATCCAGGAAACGGTCCAGCTTGCGGATCTCGTTGGAGGACTCGTCGTCCGCCTCCGCACCGATGAAGTCGAAGCGGGGATTATTGATGATGACGATGCGGGCATCCTCATCGATCTCTTCCTTGGCCAGATTGATGGTGCGCACGTCAAATCCGTTCTCCGCAAAGAGATTGAACAATTCGGCGGCAGAATCGCCGATAGCCTCGCCGTGCTCGGAGGTGAAGTACACGATGGGCAATTCCGCACTGGTCAGTTGCAGAATGGCGGAAACAAACTTACGCTCACCGGAATAGGCCCACACGGTGCCGTCCTCCGGCTCGACGGTGTAGAAGGACTGAAGCGAGTACACCTGCACCTCATCGCCGGACTCTACGATCACGGAAGTGGTGTAGATCTGGGTAGCGGTGTTGGTGCGGAACCGCTCGAAGAAGGAACGGTTCTTGACGATATCCTTACAGGTCACGTGAATGTTGTCAAATTCCGTTTCCAGCTGCAGAGCCGTGTTGTACACGAAGCGGGTATACATGCTGTTGTCGCCCTGCATCAGCACGTCGGGCTCGCTGGCAAAGTAGATGTTGATCTCTTCATCCACGTCGGCAAGGAGTTCCTTTGTCGCATCACAGAGAGTGAAGATCTCCTCGTTGGTCATATCGATATACCACATATACCGATTGGCCAGGGCGGTGAAGATAATATTGAACACCACCACAACGGCGATGAACGCCGCGGTGAACGCGGTAGCGGTGCTTCCGTAGCGGAAGCTTTTGGTTCTGAAAAATCCGTTTCTGTTCATTGTGTCATTCTCCTTTCCCCATCACGACCAACGTCTCTTCTCAAAGACGCGGACAGACAAAAACAGGAACACGACGCAAAGGGACGTGTAGTACACCACGGCACCGAAATCAAAGATACCGTAGGTGAAATTCATATAGCGGCTGTAAATGGACAGCCAGTCCAGCACAAGACGGACTGCATAGGAATCGATGATGTTGTTCAGCATCGCCACGATCATCAGAATCAGCAAAATGCCGATGGTACCGAAGGAGGCGGTGAACTGATTTTCCGTCAGGCTGGAAACGAAGATGCCGATGGAGATAAACGTCATGCCGATCAGGATCATAGCAATGAGGGAGCCCCAGGCACGGGCCCAGTTCACGTCCCCGTACAGGGACATGGGATAGAAATACAAGGCGGAGGTGAGAAGGGTGCCGAGGAACATGGTGAAGGCGGCAAAGAACTTGGCCAGCACCATACCGGGCAGGGACACCGGCGCCGTCAGAAGCAATTGCTCCGTGCGGGTACGCCGCTCCTCCGCAAAGGTTTTCATGGTGAGCAGAGGAAGAATCACGATGTAAGCAAACATCAGAATCTGGAAATAGAGGGAAACGTCGGAGGACTGCACCTGCAAGGTGGTCAGAGCAAAGCTGAAACCGGAGGCCGCCAGGAACACCGCGATGAACACGTATCCGATGGGCGTGGTGAAATACGAGCGCATTTCCCGTTTGTAAATAGCGAACATTGTCGTACTCTCTCTTTCGTTATGGAATCATTCCGACTCAGGCGCGGCCGGAGCGGCTGCCGGTGCTGCGTTTTCTTGCATCGGCGTCCATCAGCTTCACGAATACGTCCTCCAGGGACATACCCACAGCTTCCAGACCCAGAATGGGCCAGTTCTTTGCGGCCAGAGCGAAGAACAGAGATTTGCGCACGTCCACGCCGGGCTCGCTTTCGATATGGTATGTAAAGCTGTCCAGCTCTCTTTCACCCACGGCATCGGCACGAACCACGCCGGGGATCTCCTTGAGAGCGGCAAGCACCTCACGCTGGGGACCGCAGATCTTCACGCTGTATTTTCTGCCATCCTCCACCACGCGGGTGATGTTTTCCGTTTTCTCGTCCGCCACGATCTTACCCTGGTTGATGATCACGATCCGGTCCGCCACGGCCTGCACCTCCGGCAGGATGTGGGTGGACAGAATAACGGTATGATCGGCGCCCAGATTACGGATCAGGTTGCGGATCTCAATGATCTGCTTGGGATCCAGACCGACGGTAGGCTCGTCGAAGATCAATACCTTGGGATTGCCCACAAGCGCCTGGGCGATGCCCACTCTCTGGCGGTAGCCCTTGGAGAGGTTCTTGATCAGGCGGCCCCGGACGTCGGCAATCTTGGTAACCTCGCAGACTTCCTTCAGGTGCTTCACCCGGTTGAGAGTGCATTTTTTCAGATCGTAGACGAAGTTCAGATACTCGTCCACCTTCATATCCATATAAAGCGGGGGCTGCTCCGGCAAAAAGCCGATCAGCTTCTTCGCCTCATAGGGGCTCTCCAGCACGTCGATGCCGCCCACCTTCACGGTGCCGGAGGTGGAGGACAGATAGCCGGTGAGGATGTTCATGGTTGTACTTTTTCCTGCGCCGTTGGGGCCCAGGAAACCGACGATCTCGCCCCTCCCTACGGAAAAGCTGATATCGTCCACGGCGAATTTGGCGCCGTACCGTTTGACCAGATGGCTGATTTCGATCATATTACTCTCCATGCCGCTATGCGGCGTAAAATATCGTATAGGCATAGGGGTTCAGTTTACAATACACCGCCTATTATAGCACACATTTATAAATAAATCTTGAACATTTCCATAATAATATAGGAAAGTGGCGGCGGAGTTTTCACGCGAGGACAAATTTATGGGAAATTTTTCTCATATTCACACATTAGGAATGGACGAAAGTGAAAGATTGTGTTATAATGGGTGTGGTAATTTCGATATGGGGAGGAAGGGACCATCTCAAACGCCGAAGTTCCCTTCCTCCCCACATACGCACAACATCATTAAAAGAAATCCTCAGCCCCACCAACCTCCTTGGCTCCGGCAAAATATATAACATCGGCGAGAGCCAAGGAGGTGTGGGAGGTGTGGAGGGAGAGGAAACTTCGGCGTTTGAGATGGTTCCTCTCCCTCCACAAAAGAAAAACGATTTATAAAGGCTTAGCCCTATAAATACCCGCGTAATTCATTACCGGAAATATATTATTTACTTGTAAGGAGATATTCCCCATGAGCAAACTGGAAAAAACCGCTTTCGCCGGCGTACAGGGCCCGGTACTCACCATCGTTATGGACGGTGTGGGCCTCACCGCTGAGGGCGAAACCAACGCCGTATCCCGCGCGTATATGCCCAATCTGAAGCGCATTATGGCATCCTATCCCACCGTAAAGCTGAAGGCCCACGGCACCGCTGTCGGTCTGCCCTCCGACGACGATATGGGTAACTCCGAGGTAGGCCACAACGCCCTCGGCTCCGGCCAGGTATTCGCACAGGGTGCCAAGCTGGTATCCCAGTCCATCGAGTCCGGCAAGATGTTCGCCTCCTCCGCCTGGAAAGAGATCGTAGCGAACGTACAGGACAGCGGCACGCTCCACTTCCTCGGCCTGTTCTCCGACGGCAACGTGCACTCCCACATCGATCATCTGAAGGCTATGCTGATCCGTGCCAAAGAGGACGGCGTATCCTGTGTGCGCGTGCACATCCTTCTGGACGGCCGTGACGTAGGCGAAACCTCCGCGCTGGAGTACGTAGAGCCCTTTGAGGCATTCATTGCATCCCTGCGGGATGATTCCTTCGATATCAAGATCGCCTCCGGCGGCGGACGTATGCAGATCACCATGGACCGCTACGAGGCCAACTGGGCTATGGTAGAGCTGGGCTGGAAGACCCACGTTTTGGGTGAGGGCCGCCAGTTTGCCACTGCCAAGGAAGCCATCGAGACCTACCGTGCCGAGACCAAGGCCATCGACCAGGATCTGCCTCCCTTCGTGATCGCAGAGAACGGTCAGCCCGTGGGCACGATCGAGGACGGCGACAGCGTCGTATTCTTCAACTTCCGCGGCGACCGCGCCATTGAGATCTCCAAGACCTTTGAGGCCGGCTCTGACTTCGACAAGTTCGACCGCATCCGCGCTCCCAAGGTTGCCTATGCCGGCATGCTGGAGTACGACGGCGATCTTCACATTCCCTCCCGCTATCTGGTAAATCCCCCGGAGATCACCAATACCATGGGTGAGTATCTGGCCGACACCGGCGTGGCACAGTACGCCATCTCCGAGACTCAGAAATACGGCCACGTAACCTACTTCTGGAACGGAAACAAGTCCGGCAAGTTCTCCGAGGAATTGGAAACCTACGTGGAGATCCCCTCCGATATCGTTCCCTTCGAGCAGCGCCCCTGGATGCAGTGCGCACTGATCACCGACGCCCTGATCGATGCTCTGAAGAGCGGCAAGTATCCTTGCCTGCGTGTGAATTTCCCCAACGGCGACATGGTTGGTCACACCGGTTCTCTGGCGGCCACCATCTGCTCGCTGGAAGCTCTCGATCTGCAGCTGGGCCGTATTCTGTCCGTTGTGGACGAGCTCCACGGCGTGGCGCTGATCACCGCTGACCACGGCAACGCCGATGAAATGGCTGAGCTGGATAAGAAGACCGGCTCCCCCAAGCTGAACAAGGACGGCTCCTACAAGGCAAAGACCAGCCACACCCTGAATCCCGTTCCGCTGATCATCTACGACAACTTCTACGCAGACGCCTACACCGTGAAGGAAGACAAGGGCACCTTCGGCTTGTCCAACGTAGCCGCCACCGCCGTGAATCTGCTGGGCTATGAGGCTCCCGCCATGTGGGACGAAAGCGTACTCACTCTGAAATAATATCACAAGCATATTGGGGAGGAACTTTTTGAAAAAAGCTCCTCCCCAAGCCCCACTTCAAAAACTTTTCAGACACACCGTTCCCGAAAGGAGTGATTGCCGTGTTTTACCGCGACGGAATACTGGAAAAATCCTCGCACCTTGACGAAGCAGATCTGTGCCACGGCTTCTCCACCCGGGCGGGCGGTGTCAGCACCCTCTCCCACACCTCCGCCATGAACGTGGCGGAGGGACACGGCGATCCCCACGAGGTGGTACGGGAAAACATCCGTATCCTTGCCCGTGCCGTATCGGGAGATACTTTGGACGAAACCGCCGTGGTCTGCGCGCCGCAGATCCACTCCGCCACCATCCGCTCCGTAACGGAAGCAGACCGAGGTGCGGGCGTGATCCTGCCCCACGGGGGTGAGGGCGACGGATTCATCACTGACGTACCGGGTCTGCTTCTTATGATCCGGGTAGCGGACTGTGTGCCGATTCTGTATTTCGCCCGCCGCTGTGACGGATCTCCCATCGTTTGCGCTACCCACGCGGGATGGCGGGGCACCGTAGCCGGCATCGCCGCCGAGGCGATCCGACAGATCACCGAAATGGGCGGGGAGATTTCCTCCGTCCGCTGTGCCGTCGGTCAGGCGATCCACGCCTGCTGTTACGAGGTTGGCGAGGACTTTTCGGAGGCGGTAGCGAATGCCCGGGGCGCGGACTTCGCCCGGGATCACATAGAGCGTCGGGGAAGCAAACTGTACGCCGACGTGGTGAAGATGAACCGCACCATTCTCCTCTCCGCCGGTCTTGCGGAGGAGCAGATCGATATATCCCCGGCCTGCACCGCCTGCGCACCCCATCGGTATCACTCTCACAGAGCATCCCGCGGTGTGCGGGGTGCCATGGGTGCCCTCATCGGCATCCGATAAATTCCGCAAATCCCCACACTGTACGAAAGGAAAATCCCGCTATCGCGGGATAGGTATGACAACGTGCTTCACGATATCATTACCCCCCATAAGCATCTGCTTCCCGGCGATGCTCACGCTGAACTCAGAGCACAGCTGAACCGCTCCAGCCGTGTAACCCTGCTCAGCGGCAATCTGACCGCCAACGCCCGCTCCGAAATCTCCGGCGTATCCGCCCGGGTATACAAAAACGGCGTGTACGGATTCTCTTCCATGGCGGAGTGCTCCGACGACGCCGTCCGTGCCGTCCTCAAGGCGGCAGATGAAAACGCCCGCTTTATGGATCGCCGTGCTCCCGCCGGCAAGGGCCCGCTGACTCCCATCGCCGACGGATTCCGCCCCCTTGCGGCGGACATTTCCGATCCCGAGCAGAAGCTGTACGCGGACTTCGCCCGGGCCATTGACGCCTACATTGCCGAAAAGTATCCGAATCTGGCCTCCCGTGCCGTGATCGCCACCTCCGACTCCATGGAGAAGCTCCTGATCACCTCCGATGGCCAGGGTGGACACACCATCTCCCCCCGTTCCTACATCTACGTGTTCCTGAACAGCGAAACCACCTCCGGCACGCCCATTGAATTGTTTGAAGCGTACGGCGGATCTGGCACCTTTGATCTCAACTTCACCGATCCTGCCAAGTTGTACGGCGAGATCGACAAGCTCTACGACCGCCTGATGCAGAAGCGGGAGGGCGTATACGCGGAGGCAGGCCTCAAGACCTGCATTCTCTCCGGCAACCTGACCGGTATGCTGGCCCACGAGGCCGTAGGCCATACCGTAGAGGCGGATCTGGTGCTGGGCGGCAGCGTGGCTGCCCACAGCCTGGGCAAGGTCGTTGCCTCCGAAAAGGTTAATCTGGTGGACTTCGCTCACACCGCACTGGGTGTGGAGGCTTCGCTGCCCGTCTATGTGGACGACGAGGGTACTCCCGCCACCGATACGGAGATCATCAAGGACGGCGTGCTGGTTGGCTTTATGAACAGCCGCGAAAGCGCCGATCACTTCGGTATGAAGGCAACGGGACACGCCCGTGCCTGGTCCTTCTCCGACGAGCCCCTGATCCGTATGCGCAACACGGCTGTGCTCCCCGGCACGGATAAGCTGGAGGATATGATCGCCTCCGTGGACGACGGTTACTATTTCATCTCCACCAACAACGGTCAGGCAGACACCACCGGCGAGTTTATGTTCGGCGTCTGCATGGGCTACGAAATCAAGAACGGCAAGCTGGGACGTGCCCTTCTGGACACCACCATCTCCGGCGTAGCCTTCGAGATGCTGAAGACGGTCGATATGGTGTCGGATCAGATGACGTGGACCAGCTCCGGCTTCTGCGGTAAGAAACAGCCTATGCCCGTTGGCTGCGGCGGATCCGACATCCGCTGCCGCGTCATGGTAGGCGGAAGATAAGGAGGTAACGGATATGCATGATTTGAAAATGATCGCCGATAAATCCCTTGCGGCACTGAAAAATAACGGCGCAGACAAAGCGCAGTGCTCCGTCCGCTTCACCGAGACCCACGAGTTCAACGTGGACGGCGGCAAGTTCTCTTTGTTCCGCACCCTGTTTGACAATTCCCTCACCCTGACTGCCGTCAAAGACGACAAGAAGGGCTCTGTGGGCATCAATCGCCTGGACGATGAATCCATCGCCGCCGCGGCCGTGAACTGCCTGGCCATCGCCGACTCCGGCGCCGCCGATCCCGCCTGGGCGTTCGCGGAGAAATCCGAGAACGGCACCTTCACCGAGGGTTCCCCTGAGGCAGATCTGGATCTGCTCTTCGACCGCACGGAAGAGCTCATGAACGACATCAGGACGCAGTTCCCTCTGATCCTCATGGAGCAGATGATCGTTACCCACAAAAAGCGCCACACCGTGTTCAAGAACAGCTTCGGCGTAGAGTATGAGGTTCTCTCCGGAAATTACGAAATTGAGCTGATGTTCTCTGCCCACGAGGGAGAGAAGTCTTCCTCCTTCTTCGGCTCCGGTGTATATACCGATCGGCTGGACACTCCCTTCATGGAGCTGGGCACCATCCGTGAGGATCTCGCAAACGTATCGAAGCAGCTGGAAACAAAACCCCTGGAGGGCAAATTCACCGGCGTAGCCGTCCTCCCGCCTTCCTCCCTGGGCACCTTTATCGGCAGTGCGCTGAGCAATTTTACCGCCGACGGAACCCTGCTTGACGGCACCAGCCCCTGGAAGGATTCCCTTGGCAAGGTGGTAGCCGACTCTGCCATCACCATCTCCGCCGCCCCTCTGGACGAGCGCATCGTATGCGGCGAAAGATTCACCGGCGAGGGCTTCCTGTCCGAGAATTACGATATCATCAAAGACGGCGTGCTGGAAAGCTTTATGCTGTCCGGCTACGTGGCCAACAAGACCGGCCTTCCCCGTGCGAAGAACTCCTCCTACGCCATCGTGATGAAGCCGGGCGAAACGCCCTATGCGGACATCATTGCCGGCATTGAGCGGGGTATTCTCGTGGGCCGCTTCTCCGGCGGCGAGCCGGGCACCAGCGGTGACTTCTCCGGCGTGGCGAAGAACTCCTTCCTCATTGAGAACGGAAAGATCACCTGCGCCCTCAGCGAGACCATGATCAGCGGCAATCTGGGTGAGCTTTTGAAAAACGTCCACGCCATCTCCTCCGAGGTGGTTTGCGACGGCGCAACGGTTCTGCCCTACGCTGCCTTCGGCGGCGTTACCGTATCGGGTAAGTAATACAGTAACGGAAAAGAGGATCGGCCAAGCCGATCCTCTTTCTTATTGTCCGGGCGTTTTTTGCTCCGCTCCTTGACAACGGCCCAAAACCGTGCTATAATGGCAACAATCAAACCGTTGATGCGGAGATAAAGGTGATTATGCCTCCACAGAGAGCCCGTGGCGCTGGAAATCGGGTGAAACACAGATCATCAAATGGACCGCGGAGGGTGCAGTCAAAGGCTTTGGCCGAGTATTCTGCAACGTATGGGCACACGTCAGCTGCCGGGGATATGACGGTATCCCGCAAAGCGCACGGCTCAGCCGTGAATCAAGGTGGCACCGCGAATCGTCCGTATTCGTCCTTGACAGACGTATTTCTCTGTCGAGGCGTTTTTGTTTTAAGGAGGATCCTATGACACTGCTCACCGGGCGATGGCGACCCCATCCGTAACACACGTACATTCTGATTCACAAATATATTACACTCATTCTCCGGAGGAACGATTATGAACTTCAACGGCATCGATTTTGACAGCTATCTGAAAAACTATCCCGACAAGAAGGGATACTTCGGCAAGTACGGCGGCTCTTATATCGCCCCTGAATTGCAGGCGGCCATGGACGAGATCACCGAGGCTTACTTCACCATCTGCAAATCCCGCAAATTCATTGCGGAGCTCCGCCGTATCCGTCGGGAATTCCAGGGAAGACCCACTCCCATTTCCCATCTGGAGCGCCTTTCCACCAAGCTGGGCAACGTACAGCTCTACGCCAAGCGTGAGGATCTGAACCACACCGGCGCCCACAAGCTGAACCACTGCATGGGTGAGGTGCTTCTGGCCAAGTATATGGGTAAGAAGAAGGTCATCGCCGAGACCGGCGCCGGCCAGCACGGCGTGGCTATGGCTACCGCCGCCGCCTATTTCGGCATGGAATGTGACATTTACATGGGCTCCGTGGACATCAAAAAGCAGGCGCCCAACGTGGCCCGCATGAAGATCCTGGGTGCCAACGTGGTGGAGGTCACCCACGGTCTGGCCACTCTGAAGGAAGCGGTAGACTCTGCCTTTGAGGCATACGCCAAGGAATACAAGGACGCCGTATACTGCATCGGCTCCGTAGTCGGCCCCCATCCCTTCCCCATGATGGTACGTGATTTCCAGCACGTGGTGGGTGAGGAAGCCCGTGAGCAGTTCATCGAGATGACCGGCGAATTGCCGGATGCCATCGTTGCCTGCGTGGGCGGCGGCTCCAATGCGGCCGGCTTCTTCTCCGGATTTTTGAACGATCCCGTGGACATCTACGGTATCGAGCCCCTGGGCCGCGGTCCCAAGATGGGCGACCACGCCGCCAGCCTCCAGTACGGCACGGAGGGCGTTATGCACGGCTTCAACTCCATTATGCTGAAGGATGAAAACGGCGAGCCCGCTCCCGTTTACTCCGTAGCCAGCGGCCTGGACTATCCGTCCTCCGGTCCCGAGCACGCGTTCCTTCACGAACTGGGCCGCGTAAAGTATGACGTGGTGAACGACGACGACACCATCGACGCCTTCTTTGAGTTGTCCCGTATGGAGGGTATCATCCCCGCCATCGAGAGCGCTCACGCCGTTGCCTACGGCATTCAGTTGGCCAAGAAGATGGGCACAGGCTCCGTCTTGATCAATCTGTCCGGCCGCGGCGACAAGGATATGGACTACATCATCGAAAATTACGGCATCCGCTGATGCCATCCGGGGGATCTGCCGCGCGCATATCCCCCTATTTTTTCCGAGGAGGATCCTATATGTATCTCACCGTTCTGTATGAGGACACGCATATACTTGCCGTTATCAAGCCCGCCGGCGTCGCCTCCGAGGGGGACGGAATGCCCCGTCTCGTGGGAGAATATCTGCGGGATAACGGCGCCGGGGATGCCCCGTACGTGGGCGTGGTCCACCGGCTGGATCGGGACGTGTCCGGGGTAATGGTCTTCGCCAAATCGGAAAAGGCGGCGGCAGCTCTGTCGGGGATGATCGCCCGCCGGGAATTCGAGAAGGAATACCTGGCGGTAGTGACGGGTGAGACCGATCCCGAGGGAGAAATGCAGGATCTGCTCTACCACGATAAGAGCCGCAACAAAACGTTCGTTGTGAAAAAGCAGCGCCGCGGCGTGCGGGATGCGTCCCTGGACTACCGCACCCTGGCTGTCCGTGCGGGAAATTCTCTCGTGCACGTACGGCTCCACACGGGGCGCACCCACCAGATCCGGGTGCAGTTTGCCTCCCGCAAGCATCCCCTTCTCGGGGACGGCAAATACGGCGGCGGCAAGGGGAAGATCGCTTTGTTCTCCCACAAGATCGCCTTCATACATCCCATCAGCGGGAAAGAAATGTGCTTCACTGCCCTGCCGCCTCTCTGTGATGCCTGGGCAGATTTTGACGGGGATATGCCTATGTAAAAAAAGGGGGCTGTCGCATTTAGATGCGACAGCCCTGATTTCTTCTGACGAAGGCGCAAAAATCGAAATCCTGCGGGAATTTGCAGCGAGATTCCTCGATTTTTTGCCTGGCACGGGCAAAAATGGCCTCCTCAGCGGACAAGGGGGAAACTCGCGGAGGTGTTCATTGCTAAATGCGACACCTCCTTTTCTCTTATTTTTTCTCGGGAATCACCTTGGGCTTGATGCGGCTGCCTATGGTGAGGGGGCCCGTAGCGTGTACTGCCAAAGCACGGGCTTCAAAATCACGGATGGCGGACGAGGGCAGAACCGGCGGTTTCCGTCCAAAGAAACGGTCTCGCCAGTCATTGCTGTATGCCACCTGTGCTTCCAGCATAGCGGCGTCCACCTCGCCCATCAGATAGGCACGCATGGCCGTGCCCTCTCCCTGGCAGATTCTCTGCCGCTTGGGGAAGTAATGCTGGAGAAGGAAGTGAGCGTAGCTCACCAGCCGCAGATTGCCATAGCAGCGGTAGTGCCGGTCGTATCCCACACCGGCGGCCTCCACAGCCACAGATCTTCCTGCCCGCACCGCATCGATGATGGCGTCGTTCTCGTTCTTTTCTGCAAAGCACACGGTGAAGGTGTGGCTGAAGGTAGCGGATTTCTCCAGATTATGCACGTCGCTGGAGCCGACGATCGATATCTTCAATCCCTCCGCGCGCAGATCTGCCCACAGATTGATGGAGCGGTTGATGCCCACCTGACTCATAGCACCTACCAGCTCATACACGTCAAACATACCGCTGGTCAAAAGACGTATGGCCAGCTGCTCCCGCACGTTGTGCATACGCACCTTTTTCGGCTGCCAATAGGGATGGGCAAAAATCGCAAGGCCTCCCGCCTCGTGAATGCGATCGGTTGCCCACATGGCCCGGGCATAGCGGTAGCGGTACATTTCGGGAATATCCGCCGGCACGCGCTCTTCGTATTCCGCAATCTCCGCCGCATACTCCTTTTGATGATGAAAATACAGATCGGCCACGGAGGATTTACCGCCCACATGCACGATATGCACGTTGCTGTCCGGTGCGTGAACCTCCTCACCGAGGACGCGGGTGATGCCCAGCTTCACGCCGGCGTAAGCCTCGTCCACCTCATTGCCGGGATAGTAGCGGTTATGATCCGTCAGGGCAAAGAAATCGTATCCCTGCTCTCTGTAATGCCCCGCCAGGGCAGCCGGATCCCGCCTGCCGTCGGAACGGACGCTGTGGGAATGGAAGTCTCCCTTCAGGGGAGTCAGATCGTACAGATCCTCCTCCAGCGCGTATACGAACAATTCCGCGAGCCTTGTTTCCTCACGGGAGAGGAAAAACAGATACTGCCCCTCCTCCTCATACGTGTAAAGAAAGCGGATCACTCCGTCCTTTGCCGTCACGGGGAAGGATTTGTGGCTCAGCAGCGTATCGTAATTGTCCTCGTTGCCGTTGGTCTGGATGGCAGTGATCGTCCATTCCTCGCCGTCGGCAAAGAGAAAGGCCCTCTCCAGGGGAGAAATGGTCATTTCCACCTGTTGGCCCACAGGCAGAACGGAGGGATATATAGCGTAGTTTTCCGGGATGGGAAGCATGGGAGATCTCCTTATTGTACTGAACTTGGTATCAATGTACCACAAAACGGGAGGTATTTCAAGATTTTGGGGAAGAAATCGCAAAATTATTGTGCCAGCACGAAAAAAACTCTTGCAAAGCGGAAAAAGATATGATACAATATCATCCGACGGGGGTATAGCTCAGCTGGGAGAGCGCTTGAATGGCATTCAAGAGGTCAGCGGTTCGATCCCGCTTATCTCC
>JBGVKV010000085.1:0-15489 GCA_045123975.1 Eubacteriales bacterium
GTTCCACGCATTCCAATTGCGGCCTAGGTTGTATGGAATCCGCATAGGCACGGCGGTCCTCACCGAATCGGTTGATGTAGGCGTGCTCCCACAAATCCAGAGACAAAAGCGGCATATAGGGTGCCGGCGGCAGATCGTATCCCCTTGTAGTCACAAGCCGCAGACGCGTCACGTGAGATCGACTCTCGGTACAAAGCCACAGAAAACCTCCCGTCTGCATCCGCTTGGCTTCCTCACGGAAGATATAAAAAAAGCTGTCCGCTGAGCCGAAGGACCGCCTGAGCACCTCACACACACCCTCCCCCGGCAGATGTTCCCCCTCCTCCGCCGTCAGATAGCGGAAATAGTATTCGTGACAGGCGATCCCGCCGGCGCTGAACCGCACGTCCTCCCGGATCAGCCGGGGCAACTGAAACGCCCGTCGGCAGATCTCCTCCGCTTCCAATCCGTGCATCACGGGAAATCCGTCGATCAGCACACTCAGATCGGCACACAACCGACCCACGATCACGTGAATATGTACGTCCATGGTCTGCCTATCCGCCAGCGGCAGACACGCCCCGCACCCAAATCCGGGCTGGGGCGGTGTAATTCTGTATCGCTCCACTGTATCCCTCCCATTCCATTTGTTAATACATATGAAAAAGGATCGTTTTTTATACGGTGCAGCGGATTTTGCAGGACGTTTGGCGAGTGCGGAATTTGAGGTTATTTTAGGCATGCGCCTTTCGCCAAAAAAAGAGATGGGTACAGCGGGACAGATTGAATTTCCCGCACTTTTGTGGTATAATTAAGTAAAAGACATGTATAAGCGGTTCGATAAACTAAAAATTAACCAACAGTAATTCACAAAGATAGGAAATATACTTATGAAAATTGTAAAAACACTACCTGGGATAGGGCTTTCTTTTGCAATTGCTATCTTGGCTCTTTGGCTTGAAAGTCTGCTGCCAATACATATTATCGGTGCGTCCGTTATCGCTATGTTTATCGGCATGGCACTCAATTATTTTTTAAGAAAAACAAGCGTTTTTAATTCGGGAGCAAGGTTCACGTCTAAAAAAATCTTGAAATTTGCTATTATCTTACTGGGGCTTTCGCTTAATATCAACACCATTTTTGAGGTGGGAAAAATGTCCTTACTCGTGATGGTGTTTACGCTACTCACTTGTTTTGGCGGTGGGTATTGGATAGGCAGAGCCTTAAAGCTCAACTGGAAGCTGTCCAACTTAATTTCCGCAGGCACGGGTATTTGCGGTGGTTCAGCAATAGCAGCAATTGCTCCGACGATTGACGCAGATGATAACGACGTTGCATACGCTATGTCGGCGACGTTTCTGTTTGATATGGCGATGATTCTGTTATTTCCGATTATGGGCAGGGCGCTCGGTATGACCGACATTGCGTTTGGGCTTTGGGCGGGAACTGCAGTAAACGATACCTCGTCCGTAGTGGCAACGGGTTATGCCTTTTCCGAAGCGGCAGGCGATTTTGCTACGATGGTGAAGCTTACGAGAACGCTTTCCATTATTCCCACCGTTTTGGTGTTTGCATTTGTCAATCTTGGACTTAAGAGAAAAGAAGCGAAGCGCAACGGCTTGGACGAGATCGAATTAAAGGCAAAATTCAGCATAAAAAAAATCTTTCCTTGGTTCATCGTTGCCTTTGTTGCGATGTCCGCAGTGGCAAGTATATTGACCATTCCTTCGGGGATACTTGTACACACTAAATCCGCAAGTAAATTTTTAATGGTAGCGGCGCTTGCGGCGATTGGGCTGAATACCTCTTTTTCGAGCATGAAAAAGTCGGGAATTCGTCCTATGATACACGGGTTTATTATTTCCGCACTTGTGGTAATCGTTGCGTTAGTCGTTGAAATTGCGATGGGTATCGTTGCTTTTTAACCATATCCGTTTAACGATCGATAAAAACAAATCCCACCATGTCGAACCGATGAGAGCGGAGGCTTCCCCTCCGCTCTTGTTATATTTCGTGATCATTCGCTGCAAAACAAAAAACGGCACATTCCCGAAGGAATTGCCGTTTTTGGAGCTACTGGCCGGACTTGAACCGGCGACCTGCTGATTACGAATCAGCTGCTCTGCCAACTGAGCCACAGTAGCATAACACCGCTTTCATATTATACTATACCCACCCCCCAATGTCAAGAACATTTTGATTTTTTTGCGCACTTTGCAAAAACGGCTTGCCATAGAACGCAGGATGCGTTATAATAATACATAAGATAGAATTCCCCGAAATTCAATGTTTACAAGGAGTTTATTATGGGTACTTTCTTCTCTGATTTCAAAAAATTTATTTCCAAGGGTAACGTGATCGATCTCTCCGTCGGCGTTGTAATCGGCGGTGCCTTCGGTAAGATTACCTCCAGCCTGGTGGCGGACATCATCATGCCGCTGGTTGGTCTGGCCGTAGGCGGTCTGGACGTTTCCCAGTGGAAGATCGTTCTGAAGGAAGCGGTTCTGGCTGCTGACGGCGTAACTGTTGAGGCGGCTGAAGTGGCTGTCCGTTACGGCAATTTCCTGCAGATGATTCTGGACTTCCTCATCATCGCCTTCAGCATTTTCTGCGTACTGCGCGTTGTGATGAGTTCCAAGCGTAAGGCCGAAGCCAAGGCCGCGGCAGAAGCTGCCGAGGCAAAGGCTAAAGCTGATGCGGAAGCAAAGGCTGCCGCTGAAGCTGCAGCAGAAGCTGCCGCTGCCGCACAGAAGAAGATCGACGACGAGCGTGCCGAAGAGTTGGCTCTGCTCCGCGAGATCCGCGATTCTCTGAAGAAGTAATCGTATACCGAAAAGGATGCCGCGAATGCGGCATCTTTTTTATTTCTCAAAATCCTCTTCATGCTCCCGGAAGAAATCGTGGAGCAATCGGACATTTTCCAACTCCGTCCAGCGGGCGGTGGTGACGGGGCAGGCATCCATATCGTAGATCCTTGCGCCGCGGATGGACAAAAGGATGGGGGAATGGGTGGCGATGACCAACTGGCACCCGTAGAAGCGGGCCGCCTCCAGAAGGAAGGATGCCAGCTGCACCTGGAACACGGGGGACAGGCTGTTCTCCGGCTCGTCCAGAAGATACAATGAATCCTCGCCGATGGCTTTGGTGAAAAACTGCAAAGCACACTCTCCGTTGGATGCTTCCTCCGCCGGGCGGGAGAGGTATTCCCGCACGAACTGGGAAGGCGTTGCCTTTTTGCGCATGAGATGATTGTATCGCTTCAGCGCATCCAACTCTTCCATCGATTGCATCCGGTATCCGCCTTCTTCACGGCGGCCCCAATATTCTTCGATCAGCGCATCCCTCTCCGCATCTCTCTCTTCATTGATACGGCGGTTTTTCAGTATGGACTGGAACACGTCATCGCTGGTGATAATGCGGCTGCCCCGGGGGATCAGCGGCTCCCCGCCGTCGTTGACGCGGCATTCCTTGATATAATCCCGGAAGAAGGGCGTAGTGTTGAAGGGCGCGGAACGGGACAGTTCCAGCTTTTCCGCGATCACATTAAGGAGGGTGGATTTGCCCGATCCGTTGCCGCCGGCGAAAATGGTGATAGGCGCAAATTCCACATAGGTAAGCTCCCGCTTCGGGAACACGCCGAAGGGATAAGTGTTCTCGTAGCAGGTCATGGTGTATTTATAATTGCGGTCATGGACGGTGTCCTCATGGACTCCCCCGTACAGAGCAGTAAACTCCGCCCCGTCATCCGGCAGTTGCAGTGATCCCAGATACAGCATAGGCTCTCCTCCCAAAAATCTTTCTGTATATAGGATACCAAACACCCCGGACGGTGTCAAGGGACAATTTACAATGGTTATGGCACGATATGCACATTTTTTCTGCAGGATCTCCGCCCATCTCTTGCACAAATTCCTCGATTGTGCTATACTGTATCCATCTATATTTATTCCTTTGGGAGTGTTTGTCCTATGAGCATCAGAATCGGCATTTACGGATACGGAAATCTGGGTCGTGGCGTGGAGTGCGCCATCCGCCAGAATCCGGATATGGAATTGGTAGCGGTATTCACAAGACGGGATCCCGCCGGTGTAAAGACCGCCTTCGGCGACGCCCGCGTTCTGCACGTGGATCAGGCCAAGAATATGGTGGACGATATCGACGTGATGATCCTGTGCGGCGGCAGTGCCACCGATCTGCCCACACAGACCCCGGAGCTGGCATCGTTGTTCCACGTGGTGGACAGTTTTGACACCCACGCGCGGATTCCGGAGCATTTTGACGCGGTAGACGCGGCGGCCAAGGCCGCCGGCAAGGTAGCCGTCATCTCCGCCGGATGGGATCCTGGCATGTTTTCTCTGAACCGTCTGTACGCCGGTGCCATTCTGCCTGAGGGCAAGGATTACACGTTTTGGGGCAAGGGCGTCAGCCAGGGCCATTCCGACGCCATCCGCCGGGTGCCCGGTGTGAAAAACGGCAAGCAGTACACCATCCCCGTGGAGGCAGCACTGGACGCGGTGCGCAGCGGTGCGAATCCGGACCTGACCACCCGAGAGAAGCACACAAGAGAGTGCTTTGTGGTGGCTGAAGAAGGTGCGGATAAGGCAGCGATTGAAAAGCAGATCAAGGAAATGCCCAACTATTTCGCAGACTACGATACCACCGTTCACTTCATCACGGAGGAAGAACTGCTCCGCGATCACAGCGGCATTCCCCACGGCGGATTTGTGATCCGTGCCGGCAAGACCGGTGCAAACGGGGAGCACACCCACGTGATCGAATACAGCCTGAAACTGGATTCCAACCCGGAATTTACGGGATCCGTTCTGACCGCCTGCGCCCGTGCGGCCTACCGTCTGGCGGCGAAGGGTGCGTGCGGATGCAAAACCGTGTTCGACATCCCCCCTGCCTGCCTCAGCCCTCTCAGCGAGGCAGATTTGCGGCGCACACTTCTGTAAGAAATACTCACCGCCTGTCGGCCATCGGCAGGTGGTTTTCTGTTGACAACGCGTAATTTTTGTTGTACTATGAGTACAGAACACACCCGAAGGGAGATCGTCATGAAACGGTTTATTCTTATATTTGCCCTTTTGTTTCTCCTCGCGGCCTGCGGACAAAATCCCGCCGACAAAATCACCCTTCCCGTGGATGCGGACGGCGCTTACACGGGATTTGCGGATATCCCCTCCGATCTCACCGCGTCGGATGCGGTAAAGCAAGGCTGGTACGTAATCGAGGAAGGCGCCCTGCTCTCGGGCACGGAGGCCTGGCAGGAGTTCCTTGCCACGTCCGAAAAGGGGAACGACGCGTTCCTTCGGGTAGCCCACTTTATCGAGGGGGAAACTTTCTATACCGATCTGTATCACATCGACGGGCTCTATTATTTCTGTAAAAACGACAACGGCGCCGTTTCGCTCGTGGGGAAATACACCTATCTGCGGGCGCTGACGGATCTGTGGGGCAATCCCCAAAAAGAGCACACACTGTACGTTCTGACGGACAGTCTGGAATTGACCCATCACGACGTAACGTGGTCGTGGCTTTCCAGTTCCCTTTACGACGTGACGGATATCCCCTTTTACTGGCTGGGATTCACCACCTATCTGGATAATACCCCCGTAAAATAAGGATATTTTCCCCGCACGCCTTGACAAAAGGCGTGCGCCGTGGTACAATCAGTATAATTGTAATACTCCCAAAGGCAAGGATGGGAAGGAGTACCCTTCACGACAGTCCAAAGAGAGCGGCAGGTGCTGGAAATGCCGTGGCAGGTCGAAGGTGAAGTAGTCCCGGAGCCGCAGTCCGAGTGACAGATTTTTCTGCATGAGGCGCTGACGTATTCCCACGTTACGGGATAACGGATTTTTTGATCCGTGAGTGAATTATCGGGTGGTACCGCGCATTACGCGCCCTGATCCAATATGGGATCAGGCGCTTTTTATTTGGGATTATACATCAACACAACTATTCTATACAGGAGACTATCATGAGACAAGAATTGCCGAAGACTTATGACCCGGCGTCCTTTGAGGAGCGGATCTACACCTCCTGGTGTGAGGAAAAACGCTTCACACCCACAATCGACAAATCCAAACCCCATTATTCCATCGTTATGCCCCCGCCGAACATCACGGGACAGCTCCACATGGGCCACGCCCTGGACAACACCCTGCAGGATATTCTGACCCGCTATAAGCGGATGAGCGGCTTCTGCACGTTGTGGCTGCCCGGCACCGACCACGCATCCATCGCCACCGAGGCGAAGATCGTGGAAGCTATGCGCAAAGAAGGCATCACCAAGGACGACATCGGCCGCGAGGGCTTCCTCACGCGTGCATGGGACTGGCGCGCCAAGTACGGCGGACGCATCATTGAGCAGCTGAAGAAGCTGGGTTCTTCCTGCGACTGGACCCGCGAGCGGTTCACCCTGGACGAGGGATGCTCCGAGGCGGTACAGGACGTATTCCTTCGTCTGTACAAGAAGGGTCTGATCTACCGCGGCAACCGTATGGTCAACTGGTGCACCACCTGTATGACCTCTATCTCCGACGCCGAGGTGGAATACGAGGATCACAGCGGTAACTTCTACCACCTGCTCTACCCCGTTAAGGAAACGGGCGAGATGCTGGAGCTGGCTACCACCCGTCCCGAGACCATGCTGGGCGATACCGCCGTTGCCATCAACGCAGAAGACCCCCGCTACGCTCACCTCCACGGCTGCCACGTTGTCCTTCCTCTCATCAACAAAGAAATTCCCATCGTGTGCGACGAGCACGCCGATATGACCAAGGGTACCGGTGTGGTTAAGATCACCCCCGCCCACGACCCCAACGACTACGAGGTTGGCCAGCGTCACGATCTGCCCCTGGTTCGTGTATTCACCTACGACGGAAAGATGACCGGCGCCGCTGACAAGGCTGCGTGGGAAGACTCCGTTGCCCGCGGCACCGCCGCTGTGAATGAGCCCGAGGTTCTGGACTGCGGCAAGTATGCCGGCATGACGACCACCGAAGCCCGCAAGGTGATTTTGGAGGATCTGAAGGAAGCCGGTCTGCTGAAGGAGATCGAGCCTCTGTCCCACAACGTGGGCACCTGCTACCGCTGCCACCACGTAATCGAGCCTATGGTATCCAAGCAGTGGTTCGTTAAGATGGAAGAACTGGCGAAGCCCGCCATCGAGGCCGTTCGCGACGGACGGATCAAGTTCGTACCGGAGCGCTTCTCCAAGAACTACTTCCACTGGATGGAAAACATCCGTGACTGGTGTATCTCCCGTCAGCTGTGGTGGGGTCACCGTATCCCCGCATACTACTGCGACGAGTGCGGCGAGATGGTGGTTGCCGGTGAAGCACCGGCTGCCTGCCCCAAGTGCGGCGCGCACATGAGTCAGGATCCCGATACGCTGGACACCTGGTTCTCCTCCGCTCTGTGGCCCTTCTCCACCATGGGTTGGCCCCAGGACACTGAGGATCTGAAATACTTCTATCCCACCAACACCCTCGTTACCGGTTACGATATCATCACCTTCTGGGTATCACGTATGATCTTCTCCGCTCTGGAGTACACCGGCGAGATTCCCTTTGACACCGTTCTGATCCACGGTCTGGTGCGCGATGCACAGGGCCGGAAGATGTCCAAATCCCTGGGCAACGGTATCGATCCTCTGGAGATCATCGAAAAATACGGCGCCGACGCTCTCCGCTTCGCTTTGGCTACCGGTAACAGCCCCGGAAACGATATGCGTTTCTCTGATGAGAAGATCGAGGCTGCCCGCAACTTCGCCAACAAGCTGTGGAACGCCGCCCGCTTCGTTATGATGAATCTGGAGATCGAGCAGATCGAATTGCCGCCCGTCGACCGTCTGGCCGCCGAGGACAAGTGGATCCTGGCACGTCTCAACGAGACCGTTGCTTCCGTTCGCTCCAATCTGGACAATTACGAGATCGGCATCGCCCTCGGCGCTCTGTACGATTTCGTTTGGGACGTATACTGCGACTGGTATATCGAGCTGTCCAAGGCATCCGTTGCCATGAAGGGCACCGAGCGTTCTCTGGACGCCCAGAACGTACTGGCGTACGTTTTGTGCAAGATCCTCTCGCTGCTCCATCCCTTTATGCCCTTTATCACGGAGGAGATCTACCGCAATCTGCCCGGCACCACGGACAGCATCATGGCGGAGGAATATCCCACCGTATCCGATGCCTTCCGCTTCCCCGAGGACGAGATCAAGATCGCCCGCGTAATCGATGCCATCACTGCCATCCGTGCCCGCCGTTCCGAGATGAACGTACCTCCGTCCCGCAAGGCCCAGGTATTCATCGTGACCAAGTATCCGGATTCCTTCGCCGAATCCACCCACGCTTTCTTCACCCGTATGGCATCCGCTGCGGCCGTTTCCGTTGTGGACAGCTATGCCGATGAGGGTGCGGTACAGATCATCACCGACGCGGCGACGATCTACATTCCTCTCGCGGATATGGTGGACTTTGAGGCGGAGCGCAAGAGATTGAATGCGGAACTGACCTCTATGGAGAACGAGATCAAGCGTGCCGAATCCAAGCTGGCCAACGAAAGCTTCGTTGCCCGTGCGCCCCAGCAGGTGGTAGACGCGGAAAAGGCCAAGCTGGAGAAATACAAGGCCCAGCGCGACGGTATTTTGGACGCGTTGAAGGCGATCGAAGGAAAGTAAGCCAATAAAACGACTATAAGAAAGTGCCCCCGACAGATTTTTCGTCTGTCGGGGGTTCTTATTCTGCTTGATAAATTGGGATTTATCAATCTAATCAATGTTAATCTCGTATTGGTCATCAATGAGAATAAAGTTTGCGTTATGCTTTTGCGCAAGGGCGAGGACTTCCGCATTATCTGTCAAAACGCTGTCAATGGTACACCATTCATCATCCAAACGATTTTCAATGACATTTGCATATTTCTTTATGTCAGCAAAGTGATTTCTGATATATTCCTCACTCATTACCAGACAGTAATATTTGATGCTTTCAAGATAGTTGGAGCCAAAGTCCTTCTGCCAATCGAATGGAATATAGCCACCTTCTACAATTAAGTTCTGATTGTTCTCAATAGCAGTTTTTATCATTTCACGAACAATCGGCCACACGTATTCGGTCAATTCATTATCATCCATAGGGGTAAGTTCTGTGTTGCCGCTACGAATTAAGCCCATTTTTAGATGGTCTATTGAAAAATAGGGGTATTTATATTTTTCAAGCAGTTTTTGAGCAAGTGCAGTTTTGCCTGTATGCGATGCTCCTGTAATTAAAATAATCATTATCTCACCTGCAAATTCTTGTTTTTCGTTCTCTTTTATCGCCGATTTCGCCTTTGTTTTGCAAGGAATTCGGGCAAAGCCATGCCTTTATTCTTCAGAGAATAATTTGTCATGATACCAGTATGCCGGATTTTCGTGTATGTATTTGCATATTTCGTAGTAGTCATCCCGATTACGGACGATATGGTCGAAAAAGGATCGCTGAAAAATCTTCTCCCCCACCGAACCTTGTAATGCATTGATTTCCTTTGTGATTTGATATTTCAGCCAACCAATTACCGCATCCACCGTAGGGGAGGGGTCTCCCCTCCCGCCATCTTTTGCAATAGACAACAATACATGGATATGGTTTGGCATAATGACATACCGATCTACAGATACTTCCGGATATTTTTCGGGTATCTTTTGAATCCAACTTTCTGCGATTTTCCCGTAAGGCGATAACCTCGGGAGGGGAGACCCCTCCCCTACAATCATCGAGAGAATGTTTTTCCTATTTTAAGTACATATCGTTAAAAATACGCACCTGTGCTACTGTAGTCAAACCCCTTTAATCGAGGATCTTTCCTATTCGGCAAATCTTTTTCGTTTTCCATGGTCATCACCTACCCCATTATAACGCAAACGGCAGAGGAAACGATATCCCCTGCCGAAATTTGCAAGCATCTTTTCGAGGCGGGACGTGTCCGCTCCTTTTTTATTTATCCGCATCCACACCCAGCAATTTCTCGCAAAAGCGAAGACGGGACAGATCCGCATCGCTGTTCAGAATCGTAACGGTGCCCCGCTGATTCTCCTCCGCCAGCCAGCCACGCAGTTCCAGCTGCCGACGAGCTTCCCTGGCGGTTCCCGCACCGCCGTCAAAGCAGTTTTTGGCTCCGGTTATCCGCAAAATAACGTTTTTCGCAAAGGGATAGTGGGTGCATCCCAGCACCACCGCATCGGTGGGCGTATCCAGATACGCAGACAACTCGGTGCGCAGATATTCCTCTACCTCCGGGCCGTCCAAAAGGCCGTTTTCGATCATCCGCGCCAGCTTCGCGCACGGTGCGGGCAAAATCTGCGCCCGATCCGCATAGGCGGCCATCAGCCGCTGAAAGCCGGGGGAGGACAAGGTCACGGGCGTAGCCATCACCAGAATCCGTCCGCCGGGATAGGCGGTAACGGCCGGCTTGATGGCCGGCTCCATGCCGATGGTGGGAATGTCGGTATATCTCTCCCTCAGGTACTGAATCGCCGCGCCGGTGGCCGTATTGCAGGCAATCACAATGGCTTTGGCACCCCGGCCGATCAGCTCACGCACG
Source organism: Eubacteriales bacterium (assembly GCA_045123975.1). Taxonomy (GTDB): domain Bacteria; phylum Bacillota; class Clostridia; order Oscillospirales; family CAG-272; genus SIG701. The sequence continues at coordinate 10,570 of JBGVKV010000085.1, forward strand.
TGAGCGTCCGTCAGGGAACGCACCTCCTCGGGGGAGCGTGCGCCGTAGGGCGCATTGGCGGAATCGCCGTAATACACAAAGGATTCCCCGGGCATATTCTTCATCAGCTCTCTCAGCACGCTGATACCGCCCACGCCGGAATCAAACACGCCGATGGGGCGCTGTCTGTATTCGTTTTCCACTGCGATCCCTCCTTCTGTCTTCGTATGTACATTCTACCACAAAATCCCATGGGATGCAAGTATATTTCCCTTCCCCGGCATATGTAAACAAACGGTAAAAACGCCCTCTCCTATTGTTTTTGGGGACAAAATATGGTATAGTATTGGGTGGAATGATAAAATTAGGATATATATGTACAGAAAGGCTGCACATGGTTATGCATACAAAAATCACGTCCCGCGCTGCCGGCATATGCCGCGCCGTCTGTCTTGTAATAACTGCGGTTCTGCTTCTTATTCCTTTTATAAACGCCGCTGTCTACGAATCGGACGCCGTGGTCACCATCACCAAATCCGTAAACCTGACCAATCCCCGCATGAATATGTCGGGAGCAGGCTACGCCTGGATGAATCTGGACAAGACCCTGACGCTGGAGGGATTGTACATCGACACCAGCGATGAATATGGCATGCGCATTCCTGATGGTGCCACCGTCATTCTGAATGGCAACAACTACATCCGCGCTTCGTCCTACGCCCTGGGTATCCCCAGCAACGTGACCTTCAAAGGAAACGGTACGCTGACCCTCGTCGGCGGCGATACGGGCCTGTACTTCTATTCCACCGACGACACCACCATTGCCCGTTTTCTGGGAGGCAATTTTAAGATCACCTCCGGCGGTGTGGGCATCCGCAGCGAGTACACCACCCTTTCCGTCACGAAGGGCACCTTTGATATCGACATGCCTGCCAAGGACGGCGTGGCTATTCTCGGACGTACGCTGAAGCTGCACGGCGGCAAATTCACCGCCAAGGGCGCTATCACCGCGTCACAAAATCTGGAGATCCGCGCGGCAGATCTGTCCGTAGTGGCGAACACAGCCGCTCTGGTGGCAGCCCGAAAGCTGACGCTGAAGGACGTTTCCCTCTCCGTCGGCAACACTGCTGATGCCTTGAGCAAAGCGGACAGCTACAACGGCGAGAATTGCATCCGCGTAAAATCCGCCGCCAATCTGCTGGGCAAAAGCGTGCTGTTCGGCGAATCTGTCCCTATGTTTGCCGATATCCTCGTAATCGTGGCTTTGGCCGCCTTGGTGGCCGCCGGCATCGGCCTTCCCTTGCTCCGCGCGCACAAAAGATCCAAGCGGGCATTGGCCGCCGCAGCCGAAGAGACCGCGGAGAAAAAATAATTTCCCATGAACACACCGACACAACAGCGGCCCCGTCCCACCCCACCGCCAAACAGTACACAACGACGTCGGCCGTCTCCCGAACAGATCGCTAAACGCCAGCAGCAGATCCGGCGCCGCCGGGTTGTGGGATTCCTTTTGTTCTCTCTGCTTTTGTTCTGCGTTTGTATGCTGGGCCGTGCCATCCGTCACGCGACGACGGTGTCCGTGGAACCTGAGGCAGATATTATAGCCATGGGAGACCGGAGCACCCTGATGCCGGCGGAAACGGAGCCCGCACCGCCCGAGGAGGCACCGATCGTTATTCCGCAGATACAGCGTCCTGTGGCGGATGTAGCCACCGTATCTCTTGGCGATGCCATTGACAGCCGATACGCGGTTTTGATCACAGCAGACACTGCCTCCGTCATCGCACAGAAGAACGCAAACGCCCGAATCCATCCCGCATCCCTGACGAAGATTATGTCACTGATCGTGGCCTATGAGGCCATAGACGACCTCACGGAAACCTTCACCGTCACCAGCAACATCATTGATCCTTTGTACCTGGATGAGGCCACGCTGGCCGGATTTTCCCCCGGTGAGGTGGTTACGGTACAGGATCTTTTATACGGTATGATCCTGCCATCCGGCGCGGAAGCCTCCGTGTCCCTTGCCATTCATACAGCGGGCAGTGAGGAAGAATTCGTCCGTCGAATGAACGACAAGGCCAAGGAAATGGGGCTGAAGAATACCCACTTCACCAACTGCAGCGGCCTGCACCACGCAGACCACTACTCCACCTGCACCGAAATGGCCATGATCCTGGCCTACGCTATGCAGTATCCCCTCTGCCGGGAGATTCTTTCCACTTATCAGTACACGACCACACCCACGGAAAAGCACCCGGAGGGCGTGCTCCTTACCTCCACCATGTTTTCCCGCGTATACGGCGATGAGCCTACCGGCGCCGCGATCGTAGCGGGAAAAACCGGATACACCCACCAGGCTCACCACTGCCTGGCCAGCTACGGCCAGCGGGAGCAGGACGGTGCGGGATTTATCCTGGTCACCGTAGACGCATCCGGAAAGTTTGAGCCCATCTTTGACGCCATCCACGTCTATTCCGAGTACATACACAAATGAAAAACGCCTGCCGACGGCAGGCGTTTTCTTTTTTATTTCTTGTTCAAGGTAAACAGGATCGTCTGTCCCGCTTTGTTTGTCATATTGACTCTCACCGTGGTTTTTCCGCCGGAGACGGACACACTCGCGTCTCCCTCAGCCAGCGTATACTCGCCGTCCAGTGTGATGATATGCTCTCCCTTGATCTTCATCGTAGGATCGCTCACACCGATCCGCAAGCCTCCCTCCACTTCCTTCACCAGCATGGTGCATCCAAAATCAGGGGTGATTCCGGCAAACTCCACAGCCTCCCAGAAAATGATACCGGTCATGCCCAGTTTCTTTTCCTTTACTGCCTGGATCTGTTTGGTATTGGAGAGAATTTCCACGTCGGGATTCTCATAGTATGCCTTGCCATCCTCGCGGGATGCCAGAGGCAGGATAATATAGGAATAGGTATCGTCCTTTGGGTTGGTACCATGGTCGAAGAAGATCTCCGAGAACTTAGGAGCGCCGGAAACGGTAAGAAGTCTCACCGTCAGATCCTGCTTCTCCGGGAACACAATGGCGCCGTACTTGCTGAGATACGCGTACTTCACGCTCTCCATCTTCGTATCCTTGGGCACTTTTACGTACTCAGTGTCATCGTTCAGATACAGCTTACCGAAGCTGCCCGTCATCTTCTGGTTCTCTACGGTAGTGATGACACCCTTATCCCGTGTACTGTTGATATCAGATCCCAACATCACGTACTCGTTGTCAAAGAAGAAGTAGGCCTTCTTCGCCACCAGATCAGAGTTGAAGTCTCCATTCTTGTTATCGTACTGGAATGCAGCTACTGCGTACTCGTCCATCTGGACACCGCCGACGAAGGGGGACTGGTTATAGGTGCCCGCATTGTTCTTGGGGTTTCTCTTTCTTGTATCCACCGTGGTTCCGGGCAAGCGGTAGTGATCGGCATTCCGATGGTATGCCTGATCGTACTGGCCCACGCTGTCCGCATAGACATACAGCATACCGGCACCGGTATACCAGCCGTTGGGATTATCCAGATTGGTATCCGACCACACGAAGCACTCATACCGCGCTACGGTGGGCGAGCACATGGACAGCATAGAGGCAAAATCTCCCCGGTGGGTAGTCACACGCGCCATGTAGGGGAACACCTTGGCAGATACCAGATTGGCATCGCCGGGAATGCTCTCGTCCTGCTCAATCTCCAGAAGGAAATCCGCCGTACTGATAAGACCGCTTGTTTCAAAGGAATAGGAATTCTCCGCCAGATAGTACTTGAGCAGGGCTTTGATGGCATCGGCTCGGTCTGACGGGGCGTACTGGCTGATCCGGGCCATACCGGTAATGATGCAAACGGCGCGCTCGCTCTCGCTCTTCGCCGACCATATGATGCGGCCGCTGACCGCGCTCATAGCCGCACCGCGGAACAGAACGGGCTCAAAGGTATCGAACACCCAGTCCACCTGACGGTTGATCACCTTCTCCGAGAAGGAGTACTCCGAACCCGCCACCACGTAAAGGATCACGGACAGCATATCGAGCAGACTTCCGCCGTATCCCGTGGTATAGGGGACAGATTCGTGCATAATGTAAGAGCCGTCACGGTAGACGCCGTCTCCCTTTGTCACGTAGCCAAACACGTTCCCTGACAAAACGTCCACTGCCTTCTCAAGACGCTTACCGTCCCGCTGCAAAGCGGATGCCAGAATGATGGAGAAGGTCATATCGATCATATTGGCGGAGGTATAGGAGGGAGAGTAGATGAGGGTGTCCATACGGTCCATATAGTGCTTCATCTCATCTATGGTCAAATCATCACGCAGCGCCAAAAGAATGCGGGTCAGACTGGCGGGGGAATTGATATAGCTGTCGTGCCAGTTGCTGCCGGAGGGAAGCTTATTCTTCGTTTCGCCGTAGTACTTTTCGTACATGAAATCCAGGCAGTAGATGATATCGTCACGCAGCTGTTCGTTTTTATAATAATTCGATCCCTTGGTGGCATAACCGCGGGCCATGCACGCAATATTCTTATAAATCGTAGACATATTCGCACTGGTAAAGGAATATTTCTTGCCAAAAGGATCCGTTTTGCAATCCCGATCCACCAGGTCCATCCACGTCTTGCAATCGCTGTTGATGGTTTTCAGAATTTTTGCCTGATTTGCCTGGTCGGAATATCTGCCGTCTCCGAATTCCAGATAGGCATAGCGGTCAAGAATATACTCAAACACGTCCTCGATGACCTCCTCGGGTGGTTCTGTTGCCGGAGGTTCTGTTGCCGGAGGCTCCGTTACCGGAGGTTCCGTTGCCGGAGGTTCCGTTACCGGAGGTTCCGTTGCCGGAGGTTCCGTTGCCGGAGGTTCCGTTGCCGGAGGTTCCGTTGCCGGAGGTTCCGTTGCCGGAGGTTCCGTTACCGGAGGTTCCGTTACCGGAGGTTCCGTTGCCGGAGG
>JBGVKV010000086.1:0-32375 GCA_045123975.1 Eubacteriales bacterium
TATGTAGTTCCGATGTATTACGAAGAAAAGTTTATCGGTATCGTAGGAATGGATTTTGATTATACGGTTTTAGCTGAGCGAGTACACCAAATTAAAATGTATGAAAATGGCTTTGCTCATTTAGAAATCGACGGAACTGTAGTTTGTAGTGACGAGCATGAACATAACTCGGAAATAAAAGCCAATTCAAATAAACATCTGCGTGTATCGAAAGAGTTGGCAAACGGGATGACACTTGTTCTTTCTGCCAGCTATGCCGATATTCGGCAGATTCGATATGACATTGGCTTCAAAATTTTGTTTGCCGGTTTAATACTTTCTGCATTTTTCACAGTTGTGGCTATTATAGTTGTCAAAAAAATTGTTGCTCCCCTTAAAAAATTAGCCGATGCATCGGTAAACCTATCAAACGGGGATTACAATGTGGAATTTGTGAATAGTAACGTTTCCGAAATAGAACTTTTAAATACGGCTTTCGAAAACATGGCAATGCATTTGCACGAACGCGAAAAAGAATTGCGTTTTTCTGCTAGCCATGATTCTCTTACAGGTCTCAGAAATACCACGTCGTATAAAAGATGGGTAACTGAGTTTGATAAAGAGATTGCAAATAAAACTGCCAATTTCGGCGTTGTAGTATTTGATTTGAATCAGCTGAAGGAAACGAATGATACGTACGGACACGACGCAGGCGACAAGCTTATTGTGACAGCGGCAAAAGTGATTTCGGATATTTTTAAAAGAAGTCCTGTTTTCAGAATAGGCGGAGATGAGTTTTTGGCGGTACTTCAACATAGAGATTTGGAAAATTATGAGAAATTATTTGTGCAGTTGGATTTGGAATGCGCAAAAATAAGCATAGAAGAAAAGGGGGAAATACCTGTCAGCATTGCAAGAGGCTTTGCTTTGTATGAATCAGATAAGGATTTTTGCTTTAACGACGTATTTAAGCGCGCAGATAATGCTATGTATGAAAACAAAAGAAAGATAAAAAAAGCACACAGCGGATACTGACACCGTCGTAATCCTTTATGAAAACGACGTGCATTGCGCAGTCGAGGGATACTCAAAGCTTGCTGCAATGAAAAAAGAACTATCAGAAACCTATACAAATGTAGGTGTTGTGTCTGTGGGCGATTTTGTCCAAGGCGGAACGTTGGGTGCTGTATCCAAGGGCGAGTACATTGTAAATCTGATGAACAAGGTTGGCTATGATGCGATTGCTCTCGGCAATCATGAGTTTGACTATCAGCTTCCTCGTCTTAACGAGCTGAATGCTATGTCGAACACAAAGTTTATTTCCTGTAACTTTCAGAAGATTGGCGAGGATAAGTCTTATTTTGAGCCATATACGATTGTGTCTTACGGAAACGTGGGTGTTGCCTAGGGTACGACCCTAAAGGTGACTGTTTCTTTTATTTGGTTGCGGGGGTGGGATTTGAAAGGCCCTCCGCCATCGCATAGTCGTTCTGTGTCGCTCGGTACACTCGCTCCTGGAACTCCTTGCGCCGTGCGGTTTCACTTGTCAAAAACGATACTCAATCGTTTTTGACTTCGCTACCCACTCCCTCCTCCGGAGGTCGTGGAAGGGTACAACTCACAGCAGAAACGAAAAAAGACACCCGACTGGGTGTCTTTTCATTTCTGGTTGCGGGGGTGGGATTTGAACCTCACGACCTCCGGGTTATGAGCCCGACGAGCTACCAGGCTGCTCTACCCCGCGATATTACGTTAAGGAAAGTGGTGCCGGAAACCGGGCTCGAACCGGTACGCGATTTTCATCACACAGGATTTTAAGTCCCGGGCGTCTGCCAATTCCGCCATTCCGGCATATGACCGACTGACCGCAATCACCATCTCCCTTAGAGCCTAATTATTATATCACACGCACTGTCCCGTGTCAATAGGAAAACAATAATTTTTTTGCATTGTTCGGGGATTTCTCGGCTTTATCCTTTACAAAGAGGGAATAGTGTGGTATCATTATCAAAGATTCAAGTCTATTCGACAGGAGGCGTCACGGTGAAACTGATAACGTATTATTCCTACTACGGCAGCATGGCGGATCCGCTGGATGCCCTTCATGATCAGGCAAAGAGCGGTGCGGATGCTATCATTTGCCGTATCCGGTTGTGTGCCGACAACGTACCGGTCGTTTATAAAGATTCTTCCGTCGCGCAGATGTGCCTGCGTGAGGAACGGGTGGACGAGCTGACGTTTCGTGAGATCGATGCGCTGATGCAGTTGGGATCTCGCCGTATTCTGACGCTGGACCGTCTGCTTGACGGATATAGTGGGGACGTTCCCGTTATTCTTCATTTCCGCGGATTTCATCCGGATGCGGATATGATCCATCGTACGGCTCTTTCTCCCCGCTTTCTGTTCGCATCGGACAGCGTACAGCAGATCCGCTTTGTGGCGGATGCCTATCCCGGATGCGGCACGGTGGGGTTTGCTTCTCACATCCCCGTTGCTGAGGAAATGATCGGGGCTGGGGCCCGCGCGGTCTGTCTGTACGGCCGTGAGATCCATCAGTACCCAAAAGATCGGATCCCTATGGAATCCGATCGCTGCGGTATTTGGTTTGACGTGCATCGTGAGCCCGTTTCCGGCATTGATTCGCTGATGGAGTCAGTGCGGGAGTTTGGCGGTTCCGGTATTGCCGTGTCTCCGGAGTGGATCCGTTGATTTACAGTACCCGTGCGCCCCGGCGCACAGCGACCGTTCGATTCCCGTTGTCCGCATTGGCGATACAACCTTCGTAAACCAACTCTGCGTTGGGAAGCCGCGTGAGATCGTCCGGCTTCATCAGTCCCATGTTTTTTGGGAGCGTGGTTGCTCCGCTGTATTCCAGTATCCAGGACACGAACTGAGAGCATGTGAAGTGGGTTCTTGTATTGGTGGGAACACCGAACGCGCAGGAAAACAGACCTACAAAGTTATAACGATAACTGAACCGTCGGCGGTGCATGGTGTGGAGAGTATTTTCAATAACGCTGTATGTATCTTCCGTTACGGGAATCCGGTACAGTACGGAATTGCACTCTCCGAATAAGGCAAAGATGCCTTGGTGAATATTCTCTTTGATAAATCCGCCGTACAGCGGATTGGTAACACGGCGGCGGCCGAAACTGTACATCTGTGTCAATTCCCGATCCAGGGATATGGATGCGTGGGCGAATCGATCACCGGTGACAGCGCCGATCACGTTGGCTACCTTGGTGCCCGTCCGTGTAAGGAAAACGTAAACGTATTTCATAGGCTATTCCGTAATTATCAGGATTATATGGACAGTATAACAGATAATTCACGTATTGTCTACAACGAATTTTTGAAATAAATGTGTATAAATATGCCGAGGAGGTGCGGTGTGAAAGAAAAGATTATAGCAGTCGTAGGGCCGACCGCCTCGGGTAAAACGGCCTTGTCCATCCGTCTTGCGCAAGAGCTGGACGGGGAGATTATATCCTGTGATTCCATGCAGATCTACCGCGGTATGTGCATTGGCACCGCCGCACCCACGGTGGAGGAAATGGCGGGTATTCCACATCACCTAATCGGATTCCTGCCGCCTAATGAGGAGTTTTCTGTAGCGGAGTACCGCGAGCGGGCCGCAGCCTGCATTGCGGATATCGTATCCCGCGGCAAGACGCCGATCTTCTGCGGCGGTACCGGATTGTATCTGGATGCGCTATTGCGCGTGTCGGAATTTTCTGAGGTGGAAAAGTCTGAGGAGCTCCGCCGAGAATTGACGGAATATGCGGCGGTCAACGGCAATGACGCACTCCACGCGCAGCTGGCGGAGGTGGATCCGGCCGCGGCGGAAGCTATCCATCCCAACAACGTTCGCCGCGTGGTGCGGGCATTGGAGATGTATCGGCTTACCGGTGTGACGAAGACTGAATGGGATAAGCGATCCTTGGCGCAGGATGCGGCGTATGATGCACGGATTCTCGCGTTGGATTTCCACGACCGAACGATCCTTCACCGTCGGATTGAGATGCGTGTGGATCTGATGATGGAGATGGGACTGGAGGAAGAGGTTCGTGCTCTGTACGAGGCCGGATTGCTTAAAGCGAAATCTATCGCCGGACAGGCCATCGGATATAAGGAGTTTTTGCCGTATCTGGCAGGGGAGAGCACTTTGGATGCCGTTGCCGAGGAAATCAAAGCGGCCACCCGTCGGTATGCCCGTCGGCAGCTGACCTGGTTCCGCCGATACGGAAGTGCCATGTGGCTCTATCCGGACACAGAAGACGTGCCGGATGCACCGCTGAAAACCGCAGATGAGCTGGTGCGGCAAGTGCTGGACAGCGGCTATCTTAAATAAAAAATAACGCCCGGATGCAACCGCATCCGGGCGTTTGTTATGAAAATCAGATGTTCTCGCGGAGCTTTGCGATGCCTTCCTCAAGAGTGAGGGTAGGATCGAATACACTGGAAGAGCCCGCAACGTAGATGTTGGCACCCGCGTCGCGCATCTTGATAGCGTTGGGGAAGTTTACGTTACCGTCTACTTCGATCTCCACGTGCTGATGGCCGGTTTCATCCAGCATCTTTCTCAGACGGCGGATCTTGTCCAGGGTAGCGGGAACCAGCTTCTGGCCTGCATAGCCGGGGTTAACCGTCATGATCAGAACAGCATCGATATCGTCCAGTACGTCCTCAATGGTGCACAGAGGAGTAGCGGGATTCAGAGCAACCATGGGCTTTGCACCGCGGCGGCGGATAGCGGCCAGGGTTCTCTGGAGGTGGCGGGTGCTTTCTACGTGTACGGATACGTAGTCGCCCTCACCGAATTCGAACCAATCCAGCTTTCTCTCGGGCTCCACGATCATCAGGTGGATGTCCAGAGGAATCTTGGATACCTTTTTCAGGTTACGGCAGTAGTCGGTGCCCAGGGTGTAGTTGGGTACGAAGGTACCGTCCATAATATCAATATGCAGATACTCAATACCGGTCTTCTCGAAGGTTTCGAGGACGGGCTGCAGACGAAGGATGTCTGCACACATCATAGAAGGAGCAATTTTACCGTTCATTGTCAATCATCACCTTACAATAGAATTCAGTACGATCATTCATCATCTGGATAGCGGAAAGGGCATCCTTCAGCGCTACACGATGTGTGATCAGGGGCTTCAGAGAGATCTTGCCTTCCGCAACGGCGGCCATAGCATCTCTCCAGTCGTTTGCGTTGGTTGCGTAAGAGGAGTTCCAGGTGCCCTCGAAGTGGAGTTCCTTGCGGAGGATTGCCTGGTAGGTCTTAGCGGGCAGCGCGATATCGCGGGCAGGGTTACCCATGAGAACTGCCTTCGCGCCTGCGGGCAGGGCCTCGATAACCATAGCCAGCGGCACGGATGCGCCGGTGCCTTCCAGTGCGCAGTTGATGGGCTGCTTGTCGTAGAGCTCATAACCCAGCTGCTTCAGATACTCGATCTTAGTGGGATCGTTATCGATGAAGTAGATCTTCTCGGCGCCGTAGGACTTAGCCCACTGTGCAGCGATCAGACCGATGGGGCCGGCGCCGGTGATCAGAACCGCGTCACCCTTCTTAACGCCCAGCTTCTTGATAGCGTGCAGGCCAACGGCTGCAGGCTCGCACATAGCGCCTTCCTCAAAGGAAACGGCATCGGGCAGCTCAACCAGGTTGAAACGCTTTACAGCGATGTACTCAGCATAGCCGCCGTCACAGCGGGAGCCGTAGTAGTTGTAGTTGGTGCAGTTCGCGTAGCGCTCTTCCTTGCAGTTTTCGCATGTGAAGCAGGGAAGAAGCGGGAATACAGCCACTCTCTTACCGGTCAGCTTGTTCTCTGCATCGAAAACAACCTCGCCGGAGAATTCGTGTCCGGGAATGGTGGGGAAGTGGTATGTACCGTGAGCAAGAACACGGCCTACGTCACTGCCGCAAACACCGCAGTTTTTAACTTTAACAAGTACTTCGTCTTCGGCAACGGTGGGGAAGGCAACCTCTCCGTAGCGAAGATCGCCTACAGCGTGAAGCACCGCTGCGTGCATGGTCTTTGCATTTTCCATAGTATGAATCCTCACAAATATAGAATTTTATGGTACTACAATTATAACAAATGATCACATTGATTGCGATACTGTGCAAATATATTGACAAACGATCAAATTCGTGATATATTTTAATCAAGAATGATCATGCTTGATCAAGAGGTGCGTATGTATTTTCGTGAACGATACAATAAAATACTGGATATCCTGGAAAAACGGAGCAATGCCAGTGTGCATTATCTGGCACAGGCACTGTACGTAAGTGAGCCGACGATCCGTCGGGATCTGGCTGTTTTGCAGGAGCAGGGCAAAATCCGCCGCACGTTCGGCGGGGCTGTGCTCAGCGATTTGATAAATAAAGAGGTACCTCTGGCTTTGCGGGAGCAGGAAAACAGACGGGCAAAGGACACGATTGCCCGTATGGCCGCTAAGTACATTCGGGACGGTCAGATTATATTTCTGGATGCGTCTTCCACCGCTTCGTATCTGACGCCGTATCTGGCTTCCTTTTCCGATCTGACGGTAATCACCAACAGTCCGAAAACATCTCTGAAGCTGGCGGAATTAAAGATTCGTTCCTTGTCTACGGGCGGATTGCTTCTCGGAAACTCCATTGCTTTTGTGGGGGCTCACGCGGAGAATTTCGTGCGGAATTTTAACGCGGATATCTTTTTCTTCTCTTGCCGCGGTGTTACGGAAGACGGTCAGCTGACGGATTCTTCCATGGAGGAATCCCAGCTTCGCCGTGTTATGATGGAGCATTCGAAAAAACAGATTTATTTGTGTACCTCCGATAAAATCGGCACTCAGTACATGTATAACCTGTGTGACGTGTCCGGGATAGATGGAATCCTTTGCGAAAAAGAACTACCACAAAAATTGCGGCGAGAGGTAAGAGTATAATACTGAAGCGGGATCTTTGCAGGAGATCCTGCTTTTTCTATAAAAAACAAACAAAAAATGAAAAAACCATTGCTTTTTTGTGTCAAATGTTATATGATAAAGTGATAGAGTGTGAGACTCTTGTGATAACTTGCACAGAAATTGATATTTCAGCCGAAATCGGGAGAACAAGTATGGATTTGGACGTACAGCGCGCCAGCTTATGGAAAAGAATTGCCGCATGGATGTTTGATTCGATCCTTGTTGCCATTTTGGCTGTGGGGATCGGCGTGATTCTTTCAGCTGCTTTCGGCTATGACGGATACAGTGCCCGTCTGGACGAGATATATGCGAAATATGAATCGCAGTACGGCGTTGTATTTGCCGTTACCGCGGAAGAGTATGCAGCTATGTCAGACGAGGAGATTGAGAATTACCATACAGCGTACGATGCCCTGATCAAAGATGAGGAAACCATTTACGTATATAATATGGTTATCAATCTTTCCCTGGTGATCACCACCCTTGGAATCCTGCTGGCTGTATTGGGGTTGGAATTTATCGTTCCTTTGCTCATCGGGAACGGACAGACATTGGGCAAGAAGATATTCGGAATCTGCCTGATGCGCGGCGACTGTGTAAAGATCAACACGATGCAGCTGTTCGTGCGAACCATCCTCGGTAAGTTCACGATCGAAACCATGATTCCCGTATACATCGCTATCATGATCTTTTGGGGTGCCATGGGCTCTACGGGCACGCTGATCCTGGCAGCATTCCTTCTCGTGCAGATACTGCTTCCTCTTCTTACCCGGAACCGCAGTGCAATTCACGATATGCTGGCCGGAGTGGCCGCTGTGGATTTCTCCAGCCAGAAAATCTTCGCTACCGCGGAGGATCTGATCGAATATAAGAAAAAAGCCGCCGCCGAGCAATCCGCCCGGCAGGCGTATTGATACCAAAAGTAAACCATCTTAAGGAAGGATATTTGTATGAAAGTTGTTCTGCAAAATCTGACGAAAATCTTCCCCAGCCGTGACAAGAAGGCCGGCAATGAAGTGGTGGCCGTCAACGATTTCACATTTGAGATCCCTGACGGTAAGCTGATCGGCTTGCTTGGCCCCTCCGGATGCGGAAAGAGCACCACGCTGTATATGATCAGCGGTCTGCAGAAGCCTACCTCCGGAAAAATCTTTTTCGGTGAGGACGACTTAACCGAGCTGTCCACGGAAAACCGCGGTATCGGTCTGGTGTTCCAGAACTACGCGCTGTATCCCCACATGACCGTCAAGCAGAATATTATGTTTCCTCTCCAGAATCTGAAGGGTAAGGATAAGCTGACGAAGGACGAGATGCTGGAAAGAGCGCACACCGCAGCCAAGCTGGTACAGATCGACGATCTGTTGGAGCGTAAGCCCAACGAGCTCTCCGGCGGTCAGCAGCAGCGCGTGGCCATTGCCCGTGCGCTGGTGAAGATGCCCCGCGTTCTGCTTCTTGACGAGCCTCTGTCCAATCTGGACGCCCGTCTCCGTTTGCAGACCCGTGAGGAAATCCGCCGTATCCAGAAGGAAACGGGAATCACCACCGTGTTCGTCACCCACGACCAGGAGGAGGCGATGTCCATCTCCGATATGATCGTGGTTATGAAGCTTGGTGTAGTGCAGCAGATCGGTAAACCCCAGGACGTATACGACGATCCGGTCAATCTGTTCGTTGCCAAATTCCTCGGCACGCCTCCGATCAACGTATTGGAAGGCAAGGTTGAGGGTGGAAAGGTATACATCGGTGAGGATGCCGTTATGGAAGTTACCGGTGTAGAGGATCAGCCTGTTTACGTCGGTATCCGTCCCGAAGGATTTATTCTGGACCAGAACGGACCGCTCCACTGCAAACTGAGCAACGTGGAGATCATGGGCCGCGATGCCAGCATCGTATCCACCAACGAGGCATCCGTTAACCCCGTTATCCGCTCCATCATCAACTCCGACAATAAAGTGGATACGGCTAACCCCGTGGTCCGCTATTCTCTCAAGCCTCATAAGTTCTTCCTCTTCAACAAAGAGACGGAAGAGCGTATTCGTTACGAGGTGAAATAAGTATGGTAGAGAACAAGCAACAGTGGAAAGCATGGCTATACTTATCGCCGGCGATCGTTTTGCTGCTGGTGTTCACAGTCTGGCCTATCTTCAACACCGTTCGTATGGCGTTTCTGGAAAACTATAAAAGTCTGGAAGCTGCCAACGGCGCCGTGTTCTCCTTTGGTATCGGAAACTTCATCAAGGTTCTTGAGTACAAGCGCTTCCTTCAGTGCTTGAAAAATACGGTGCTCCTTTGTGTGCTTACCGTACCGATCTCCACCATTCTGGCTCTTCTGATTGCCGTAGCTCTCAATTCCATCAAACCTCTGCAGAAGCTTCTGCAGACTATATTCTTCCTTCCTTACGTTACAAACTCCATCGCCATCGGTATGGTGTTTGCCGCCATGTTCAATATCGTAGGCAGCTTCTACGGTACGGAGAACGAGATCGTCGTTACCGCCGGTATTATCAATAACGTGATTGAATTTTTCGGCGGACAGCACGTGAACTGGATCAACTACGGCTCTACCTATGCCGCCAATATGTTCGTAATGGTGGTATATATCGTATGGAACGCACTGCCGTTTAAGATTCTGGTTCTTCTGGGCGGTTTGCAGAGCATCAATAAGCAGTATTACGATGCTGCCAAGGTGGACAGCACTCCCCGCCGTCGCGTGTTTACGCATATTACCGTGCCGCTGCTTTCTCCTATGCTGGCATACGTTATCATTACCGGTTTTATCGGCGGATTTAAGGAATATACCAGTATTGTCGGTATATTCGGCACCAATATGGGCCCTGCCAACGATGCCGGCCGACTGAATACCATGGTAGGATTTATCTATGATGCCCTTGAGACCAATAATCAGGGTCGCGCCAGTGCTGCAGCCTTGATCCTGTTCTTCATCATTCTTGCCGTTACCCTTGTGAATAACTGGGTCAGCAAGAAGCGCGTTCATTATTGAGGAGGTGCTGTATGTCAAAGAATACTATGACAGTGATGCAGGAAAGAGACCTGCAGAAAACCACCGCCTCCCAGCGGATCGTACAGATTGCGGTTCGCGTGATGGTCTATACGTTTTTGATTGCCATGGCTGTCGTTGTCCTGTTCCCGTTTTACTGGATGATTATATCCTCCCTGAAAACGTTGGATGAATACAGATTGAGCCAGCCTACCTTCTTCCCGCAGACTGTTATGCTCTCCAACTATGCCGATGCATTTACCACGGCCAGCCTGGGAAGACTCTTCATCAATACGATGATCGTCGGCGTGGCCTCCACGCTTCTGTCGCTGATCATCACCGTATTGTCCGCATTCGCCTTTGCACGGCTTGAATTCAAGGGAAGAGAGCTTCTTTTCTCCGGACTTCTCGCTACTATGATGATCCCCGGCGAGCTCTTTACCATCACCAACTTCGTGACCGTCACGGAGTTCGGATGGCGTAATACCTATACGGTTCTGATCGTGCCGTTTTTGGTGAGCGTGTTCTATATCTTCCTTCTGCGGCAGAATTTTATGCAGATCCCCAATGAATTGTATCTTGCCGCCAAGGTGGACGGAACCTCCGATATCAAATACCTGTGGAAGGTCATGGTGCCCCTGTCCTTGCCCACGCTGATTTCCATTACCATTCTGAAAATGATGGGTGCGTGGAACTCCTACATGTGGCCGAAGCTGGTTGCCAATGATGCTGCCCACAGCATGATAACAAACGGTCTGAGAAACGCGTTTACCGATACTACCGGTGACGTAAACTATCCCGTACAGATGGCTGCCGTAGCCATCGTGTCCGCCCCGCTGTTTTTGGTGTTTATTTTCCTGAGAAAATACATCATGGCCGGCGTAAGCCGCAGCGGTATCAAAGGTTAATAGGCAGCGGTGCAATCTGCCTGTAACATATAACAAACAACTAATCAGAAAGGAATTTTCATCACTATGTTGAAGAGAATTGTAGCAATGCTCCTGTTTGCTGCTATGGTAATCACTATGCTGGCAGCGTGCAACGGCACCACTACTCCCGGTACCAAAGGCAAGGTAAACTTTGTAGTTCCGGAAACCGGTTTTGATGCTGAAACCCCCATCACCATTACCTTTATGAACACAATGGGCTCCAATCTGTCCACCGTTCTTGAGGCTTATATCGCTGAGTTCGAGGCAATCTTCCCGAACATCGACGTTGTAAGCGTTAACGGCGGTAGCTACGACGACGTTCGCGATACCATCGTTACCGAGATTACCGTTGGCGGTCAGCCCAACATCGCTTACTGCTATCCCGATCACGTAGCTCTGTACAATCTGGCAGACGCTGTGGCTACTCTGGACGATCTGATCGACAGCCAGCTGACCGTTACCCGTGCGGACGGTACCACCGAGATCATCGGTCTGACTGACGAGCAGAAGGCAGATTTTATCGAAGGTTACTACAATGAGGGTACGAGCTACGGCGACGGCCTGATGTACACGATGCCTTTCTCCAAGTCTACCGAGGTTCTGTACTACAACAAGACCTTCTTCGACGAGCACAATCTGACCGTTCCCACCACTTGGGCTGAGGTAGAGGCAGTTTGCGCACAGATCAAGCAGATTGACCCTGAATCCATTCCTCTCGGCTATGACTCCGAGTCCAACTGGTTCATCACCATGTGCGAGCAGTACAAGTCTCCCTACACCAGCGCAACCGGTGACCACTTCCTGTTCGATAACGAGCAGAACCACGCATTTATCAAGATGTTCAATGATTGGTACGCTAAGGGCTACGTGACCACCCAGACTCTGTACGGTGCGTACACCTCCGGCCTGTTCACTGCTACCAACGGTATGGAGAGCTATATGTCCATCGGTTCCTCTGCCGGCGCTACCTATCAGCGTCCCGCAGCCAATGCCGACGGCACCTATCCCTTTGAGGTAGGTATTGCTACCATTCCTCAGGTAGATGCAGACAACAAGAAGGTTATCTCCCAGGGTCCCAGCGTATGTATCTTCAAGAAGAGCAATCCTCAGGAAGTTATCGCATCCTGGCTGTTCGTTAAGTACCTGACCACCAGCGTAGACTTCCAGGCTGAGTTCGCTATGGCTTCCGGTTACGTTCCCGTACTGAAGTCCGTTGCCGAGAACGAAGGCTATGCTGACTTCCTCAGCAAGGCAAACGGCGGAAACTATGTTGCTGCTCTGTCCGCTAAGGTATGTCTGGAGCAGGCTGACGCTTACTATACCTCCCCCGCATTCAACGGTTCTTCCGCTGCCCGTGATCAGGTTGGCGCGCTTCTGACCAAGTGCCTTACTTTGAGCGGTGCGGATCTGGATGCACAGATCAAGGCTGCATTTGCTGACGCAGTAGAAGAGTGCGAGTATAACAGCTGATTTCAATACGTTGCATGAGTAACGCTAAAAAAATCCTTGTTTTGCCGCTGATTGCGTGTTTGCTTGCCTCTTTTCTGGCAGGCTGCACGCCGAATCAGCCGGATTCTCCCGATTCACCCGAGGTTACGGAGGAGCGGGATTACGCGTCTTCCGTTACGTTGGATATGACTACCTCCACTGCAAAGCTGGAGGTCACTGTCAAATCCTTCATAGACGGTGACACTACCCATTTCTACGTTCCCACGGACGTGATGGAAACCGGAGTGCTGAAAGCAAGATACCTTGCCATCAATACACCGGAATCCACCGGAAAAATCGAAGAGTACGGCAAAAAAGCGGCACAGTTCACTAAAGAAAGGCTGTCCTCCGCCACGTCGATCATCGTCGAGTCGGAGAATGGCACGTGGAATCCCGATTCCACCGGATCCCGGTACCTGGTGTGGGTGTGGTATAAAACCGCCGATTCACCAGATTATCGAAATCTGAACATCGAGATTCTTCAAAACGGTCTGGCATTGCCCAATTCCGCCGCAAGCGGATTGTACGGTGAGGCAGCGGTTGCTGCCAACCGTCAGGCAAGGGAGCACGGATATAACATCTACTCCGGCCAGAAGGATCCCGATTTTTACTACGGCGAAGCCGTGGAGCTCACCCTGAAGGAGCTTCGCTCCAATATCAGTGAGTACAACGGCGTAAAAGTAGCCTTCAACGGAATCATTACCACCAACAGCGGAACCCAGGGCGTCTATATCGAGGATTACGATGCCGAAACGGATATGTACTACGGTATGTATATCTATTACGGCCACGGCCTTACGGGCGGCGGTCTGGAGGTTTTGCAGGTGGGAAATGAAGCCCGCATCGTTGGCACGGTTCAGTACTACGAGGCAGGGAACTCCTACCAGGTCTCCGGCCTGACGTACCGTCAGATCAAGCCGAAGGACCCCGGTAATATCCAGAAGCTCAGCGACGGCCATTTGCCCGCTTACGTTCTTACCGATCCCGCCACCTTTGTGAATGGAAAGATTGAAGTGGAGCGCGGCGAGGAAACCGTTACCGCTGACTACGCCGAGATGGCGCTGGGTACCTCCGTTGAAATGAAAGGCCTGACTGTCAAGGAAGTCTACACCACGGCTAATGAGGATAGCTCCTCCTTTGGAGCCATGACTCTCCTCTGTGATGCAGACGGCGTGACTGTCAGTGTGCGTACCGCCGTGTTCCGCAACGCAGACGGATCCCTCGTTACCGGGGATGCCTACCTGGGCAAAACCGTAAACGTGAAGGGAATCGTGGATACCTTCGATGGCGATTACCAGATCAAAGTATTTTCCGCAGATCATATTACAATAACTAATTAAAAATCAGAAGGAGTTTATCATGAAACGATTGATTGCTTGCCTCTTGCTTCTGGCAATGAGCATTGCTGTATTTGCAGGCTGCAACGAAATTACCACTCCCAACGATACCCCCGATGTAACCGAGCCCGCTGAAAACGGTCTGGACAATGCGATCGCATATGTAAAGACCGCTTATAAGAAGGCAGCTGAGAACACTGCCAAGGACTACCAGCGTGTTGGTAAGGTTCCCGTTGGCGATACCGTTTATACCGTAGTATGGACCGTTGACGTATCCGAAGATCTGGTAAAGATCGAGGTGGCTGAGGACGGCCTGGTTACCGTAAACGTAAACGAAGCGGCTGAGGCCGAGACTCCTTACGTTTTGACCGCTACCATCACCGACGAAAACGGCAACGTTGCCACCCACTCCTGGAATCACATCCTGCCCGCAGGCCTGAACGTAGACGGTCTGACCTATGCGCAGATCGTGGAAGCAGGTTACGCTCTGGCTGACGGTGAGAAGCTGGAGAACACCTTCCGCCTGTTCGGTAAGATCGTGAACATCGACACTCCCTACAGCGCAGATTATAAGAACATCACCGTTACCATTGTTGTTGCCGGCAAGGAAGACAAGCCCATCATGTGCTACCGCCTGGCCGGTGAGGGCGCCGATACTCTCGCAGTGGGCGATAGGATCACTGTTGAAGGTCTTCTGAAGAACTACAAGGGCACCATCGAGTTCGATGCCGGATGCGCTCTGATTGCTAAGTCCGAGGTTGTGGATCAGAAGGCTCTCGTTAAGGCAGCATTTAATCTCGGTGAGGGCGATTCTCTTGCATTCCCCGCAGTTATGACCGGTGTGGTTACCGAGATCACCTCCGCTTGGAGCGATCAGTACGGCAACATCACTGTAAACATGCAGGTTGAGGACAAGATCGTTATGGCATATCGCCTGAAGGGCGATGGCGCCAAGGACATCGCTGTTGGCGATACCATCACCGTTGCCGGTAAGATCAAGAACTACAAGGGCACCATCGAGTTTGACGCAGGCTGTCTGATGGTTCCCAACGATATGTACCACAGCGTAAAGAACGCTCTGTCCGCATACAAGCTGCAGGATCAGGAGTCCCAGGATGTTGAGAAGACCATTACCGGTACCATCGTATCCATCGACACCCCCTACAGCGCAGACTATAAGAACATCACCGTTACCATCGTTGTTGCAGGTCTCGAGGATTACAAGATCCAGTGCTACCGCCTGAAGGGCGAGGGCGCTGAGTCTCTGAAGGTGGGCGATACCATCACCGCAACCGGTAAGCTGAAGAACTACAAGGGTACATACGAATTCGATGCAGGATGCGTGCTGGAAGCAACCGCTGCCAGCGAAGCTCCCGCTCCTGTAGCACCCGAAGATCCTCAGGCTATCGTTGCTGATGCATACGCTCTCGCTGACGGTGGAGCACTGCCTTACACCGCAACCCTGACCGGTGTCATCACCACCATCGATACCGAGTGGAGTGAGCAGTACGGCAACATCACCGTGACCATCCAGGTTGGTGACAACGCTGAGCAGCTGATCCAGTGCTTCCGCCTGAAGGGCGACGGCGCCGCTGATCTGAAGGTTGGCGATACCATCACCGTTACCGGTATGATTAAGAACTACCAGGGCAAGATCCAGTTCAACGCCGGATGCACCCTTGGCTGATAATTGAAACGAAAAAAGGCTGTCGCATCAGCGACAGCCTTTTTGTGTTTGGGACAACATTCCCACGCTATAGGTGCTTCCATATTGCAAAATTGATATTTGTGTGATATACTGATCATACAGAGCGTTTCCGCTGAGGTGAATATATATGAAAAAATCCACTTTAGGAAAAAGAATTGCGATCGTCGCCATAGTTTTGAGTGTGATCATTATGGTCGGAATATTGGGAATGATGCTCATTCGTCCTGACATTATGGCGGAAATCCTCCCATACAGTATAGTAAAACAGTATTTGCTGTATGATCATATTGCATATGACGGCGTGGATTATTATTTGATGGATCACGCACCGTCGTCGGATGTCCGCGACGGAAAATTTGTTGCGAATGATGTGTATGTAGTTTTAGTCAATCAAGAGGGCGTTCCGTACAAGGGCTCTCAAAAGGAACCTGCATGGCTGCTTGCCAATGATCCCGATACGTTGTACATTTACTTCAACAGCGCATATTATACCAGAGATGTAAACCTTGCGTCCGAAATGTATGGGTTCAATAAGTGAATAACAAAAACCGGCCACCTCAATGGGTGACCGGTTGTTTTACTTTAATTCTGTTTTTGCTTTCGATCGATAATATGCTCTACGAAAAAAACACAGGCAAGTCCGAGAGAAGCATAGGCGAAGACTGATGATGTTTCGCCGATTTTACTCCATTGATTCTTTTTTGCATACACCAATTCTACTTGTCCGTTGTCTAAGGATTCATCCCATTGCGCTTTGTAGAAATCCTGCATCGTACTGCTGATAAGAGGAATTGCAACGGTAAGCAACAAAGCGAGAATGAATAAGATTGCGGTTAGGAATTTGACTTTCTTCATCGTCTGACTCTCCTTTATCGATTTTGCCGCAATACCTCATACGCCAATATGGAAGCGGCGGATGCGGCGGACAGAGATCCGCGGAAGGGACGTCCGTAGTCCAGACGCACCACTTCGTCGGCCAATTCCAGAACGGCACGGGAAATGCCTCGCTTTTCGCCACCCACGATCAAGAAAATCGGGCGGGTCAGATCCGCATCGAATGCGGATACGGAATCCCGGATGCCGGCGCAAACCACCTTGTATCCGGCGGCTTTCGCCATATGTACGGCCTCCTCCGGCTCACTCACAAACAGGGGAAGCAATTCTGACGCCCCGGCGGAGGAGCGGCACACCACGCCGGCGGCACTCATCCAGTTTCGCGGTGTGAGAATCACGGCATCGGCTCCGGCGGCGTAGATGGAGCGCAGGGCATAGCCGAAATTGTAGGGATCCTCGATCCCCTCGATCATCACAACAAATCCCGCCTCGGGCAGGGATTCCGCCGTCAGCGCGGGGATCGTCCGTTCCGTACACCGGGCAATAATTCCTCCGTGGGAGTTGCCGGTGGCAAGGGCGTCGATTTCCTTCTCACCTGCTTCGCGGATGGTGAACGCTAGCTTCTCGGCCATCCGTCGCAGATAGGCGATCTCCTTCGCCTTGGATTTTGCTTTGCTTTGGTCGTACAGAACTTCGGTGATCCGTCGGTCGGTCTTGCCCGCCAAAGCGGATTCGATCACAGCGGACAGGGAAGTCATTCCCTCAAAAACCGTTGAGGCGACTTGCCGGGATGTTTCTTTGATCATGGAAAGCGCCTCCTTCGGAAATTATTCAGCGGCGGACATCTTCTTCAGGTAAGCGTTGATGAAGCCGTCGATCTCGCCGTCCATAACGGCCTGGATGTCGGCGATCTCATAGCCGGTACGGGTGTCTTTGGCCAGAGTGTAGGGCATAAATACGTAAGAGCGGATCTGGGAGCCCCACTCGATGTTCACCTTGGTTCCCTGAATGTCCTCGATTCTCTCCAGCTTTTCCCGCTCTTTGATCTCCATCAGCTTGGATTTCAGCATCTTCAAAGCGGTTTCCTTGTTCTGGAGCTGGCTTCGTTCGGTCTGACAGCCGACCACGATACCGGTGGGGATGTGCACGATGCGGATGGCGGAGTCGGTCTTGTTGATGTGCTGACCGCCGGCGCCGCTGGAACGGTGAGCCGTGATCTCCAGATCCTCGTCACGCAGGGTGATAGAGTTGTCGTCATCGTTGAACTCGGGCATGACTTCAACTGACGAGAAAGAGGTGTGACGGCGTCCGGAGGAGTCAAAGGGAGATACGCGCACCAGACGGTGTACGCCGTGCTCGCTCTTGAGGAAGCCGTAGGCGTTCATACCCTCGATGATCAACGTAGCGGACTTGATACCTGCTTCGTCGCCTTCCAGCCAGTCTACCAGCTTTACGTTATAGCCGTGAGATTCGCCCCAGCGCATGTACATGCGGTACAGCATCTGTGCCCAGTCCTGGGCCTCTGTTCCGCCCGCACCGGGGTGGAAGGAAAGGATGGCGTTATTCTTATCGTAGGGACCGCTGAGCAGGATTTCGATGCGCTGCTTTTCCTCTTCGGCCTTGATGGCGGCCACGTCGGAAAGTATCTCCTCCGTCAGGGATTCATCGTTTTCCTCAATGGCCAACTCAGCCATGGTAATCGTGTCATCCAGCTTGGTGCACAGATTCTCATAGCGCTCGATCTTATCCTTCAGCTGCTTCAGGGTCTGCAGAGCCTTGGTGGATTTCTCCTGGTCGTTCCAGAAATCGGGGGACTGGGATTTTTCCTCCAGGGTGTTGGCCTGCTCCCGCAGGGAGTCGATGCGGAGGGCGTTGCCCAACTCCACGATATGTTCTCTGAAATTATTTAATTCAAGCTTGGCTTCTTCCAATGCGATAATCAATGTTATACCTCCGTGTGCAGAAGTTGTCTTCTATAAAAGAAAAGCACACAAAGACAGTATACCATACTTTTGTGTGCTTGTAAACAGAATTTATAAGATTTTCCTTATTCCTGCGGGGCATCTATGTCCACAAAATCCGGAACCTCCGCCACCGGGCGCTTTCCCGGATCCCGCTTCAGGGGATCGTACTGAAAGGCGCGGCAGGAATAGCCGGCGCTGACGATACCTTTCTTGCAGCAGAGCATCCTGTCGGGATCGTTCAGGGATGAGGCCAGCTCACAGTATTTGCAGATACGGTCAATCTCCGGCGATTTCTTTTTCATACGCACCTCTCAAAGCAATCATCTTATGTACAGTATAATACATTTATCGCAACAAATCAAGTGTTTCTGCGGGGAATTTGTAGGGATGCCAGGGCAAGAATGATAAATTCCGCCGCAACAAAAACAGCGGATATATCCGTTTGGGGAATCGCCGTAGATGCAGCGACGGACGGTGTGAACCACAGTGCGTAATATGCGGCCGCTGCCGAGCCTGTAATGAGTCCCTGCAATGCCTTACTGATAGCCGTAGGGCGCAGGGAAATGCCGTGAGGAGTGGTGAATGTCTTGCACTGTGCAAATACGGAAATGCCCGACCAGCTGACGGTGAATCCGGTAAGGAACGCTCCCCATATTCCGCCCAGCTGAGACGCAGTGGCCGCACCGGCGGAGAATTCCAGAACTGCACCCAGCACCGGGGCTGCAAAGGGGATGGAGAGCGTCTCCGTTATTTGTCCGATCAAAGATATGACTACCGCAAAGAACAGGATAAATCCGCACACGGAAACAACGGAGCGTGCGGATTGTGTCACTGATGAAGCAAAACTTTGCAGCATGTCGCACCGGGTATCGGGGATAGTTTGCTTATTCGCGGGTTTTGTTTCCTTGCGGGAGATTATGCAGCCGAGTACACAGGCCGACAGGATCTGAGCGACGTATATGATCCATCCCATACCGCGGCTCCCCCAAAAGTGTGCGCCCACTACCTCAACCACAAAGGAAGGGCCTGTATTGTTGGCGATGGCAATAAGCCTCTCACACTCACGTTTTGTGACGGATCCTCTTTCGTATAACTGACAGGCTGTCTTTGCCCCTACGGGAAAACCGCATAATGCTCCCAGCACAATAGCGCCGGCAGTGCATCCGGGGAGGCGGAACAGTATTTCTACAGGACGGGCAAGCCATTGTCCGATCCAGTCCGATGCGCCCGTTTGGACAAGAAGTGAAGAAATGACCATATAGGGGAACAGCGACGGAATGATAACGGATGCGCACATCTTCAATGCGTCATAGGCGGACGCTTCGGTTGTGTCGGACCGTATGAAAAGCCAGCAGGTGCAGAGAATGAGAAGTATTGGCGTCGTGTTTGCCTGAACGTTCATTATTCTGCGTGTCATGGATCCCTCCGCTTTCTTGAATGATGGCAGATTCTGCGGCATATGATGAAGCAGATCTGCGGATAACTATATCTATGACAGGGCGGTGGAAAATAGGTTGAGCAGCAACAAAAAGATGCAAAGAAAAATACGTTGGCAGGAGCGGATGCGGGATATTCTGGACGTTCCCCTGGAGGGGATATCCAACTGGAGCACGGTACAGATCGTGGGGGATTGCGAAATCAGCGTGTCCGGGTGCGAGGGAGTACTGATCTATATGCCGGATCGGGTACTTTTGCGCGGAGTGTCGGGAAACGTGCTGATTTTGGGAGAGCACCTGGAGATGCACTCCCTCAGCGGTGACCGTATAACTGTCTGCGGGAGGATAGCCTCCGTTCATCCGAATTATCAGGAGGATTCTCTATGGTGAGTGCATGGCTTCATATATTGGAAGGATACAAAACGGCATCTGTGCCGGGAGAATTTTCCGAACGGGTATTGAATCTGCTGTATGAGGGGGAGTATCGCCAGTGGCGGATCCGCAGGGAAGCGGATGGTGGGATCTCTTTCCGCCTCAGTGAGCGGGATGCCGAGACCTTACAGCGAGAGTGCGCAAAACAGAATATATCGATTACATTGGGGAAAGCAAAGGGATTTCCCACGCTCTATCGCCGATACAGGCATCGGTGGGGAATTCTTGTGG
Source organism: Eubacteriales bacterium (assembly GCA_045123975.1). Classification (GTDB taxonomy): domain Bacteria; phylum Bacillota; class Clostridia; order Oscillospirales; family CAG-272; genus SIG701. The sequence goes on from JBGVKV010000086.1 coordinate 20,297, forward strand.
GTGCAATCCTTTTTGCGGCGATCACCACACTGTCGTGTCGGGTTGTGTGGGAGGTGGAAGTCACCGGCAATGAAAAACTGGAGGATCAGCAAATTATTCAAATGCTGTCCGATTATGGGTTCGGTGTGGGATCCTTTTTCAAAAAGATTGATTTTGACGTTCTTCAGAATGAATTTTTGTTGACGACGGATGAGATTGCCTGGATATCGGTCAATATGGTGGGCACTGTTGCTCACGTGCAGGTGCGGGAAAATCTGGTAGGCAAGCAGCCCAGGAATATTTCGGCCCGTGTTGCCAATGTGATCGCAAAGGAGGACGGGCAGATCGCGGAGGTACGTATCCGGGCCGGTAAGGCGGCTGTGGTGATCAACGATGTGGTACGCAAGGGGGATCTGCTCATCAGCGGAGTCATCGCAATCGGTGAGGACGGATTGCGGTACGAATATGCGGACGGACAGGTTCTGGCCCGTGTAAATCGGCAGATTACGGTGGAAATACCGAAAATCGGGGTACAAAAAGTGTACACAGGGGAGGAAAACGTAAGAAAAAGCATAATATTTTTCGGAAAAGAAATAAAACTTTTCGGAAAGAGTAGCATTGACAACCCAACTTATGATACAATAATGTCGGAGAAAAGCTTTTCATTGCCTGACGGTGTGATTTTGCCCGTCTGTATCCGTGAGGAGATCGACCGGGTATACGTTATGGAACCGCGTTCTCTCACGGACAGTGAGGCGTACATTGAGGCAATGAGGCAGTATCGGGAGCAGATAGACGCTTTACTCGGTGAGGCGGAAATCGTGTCCGCAGAGATAAACCATTATGCGGATGAGGACGTATACCGTATCACGGCGCGTTTGGTTTGCATAAGCGACATTGCTGTGACGTCTCCCCTCGCACCATCGTAAAAATACTTCACACAGAAGGAAACATATGACACAGAAAAAATTGCTTGTATCCAATTCCGAGATCACCCGCTGTATTTTCGGAAGCTTTGACAAACACGCCCGTCGGCTGGAGGAAGCCTTCGGCGTGCGGATCTTCAACCGCGCCGATGAGAATGGTGCGGAGGACTGCATCCTCATTGAGGGAGAGGATCAGCCCGTATGCCGGGCGTACGATGCGCTGGTGTATTTGAAGAAGGCCGCATCACTGGGCGACGAGTTGAGCGATCAGAGCGTGGACTACGTTATCCGTATGGTACAGGACGGCGCACAGGATGAGCTTTCCCAACTGGATGACGACTGCTTCTTCGTCACCGCACGGGGCAAGCCCGTAAAGGCTAAAACCGTGGGTCAGAAAAAATACGTGGACGCTATCCGGAAAAATACCATCGTAATCAGCACGGGCCCTGCCGGCACCGGTAAGACCTATCTGGCGGTGGCCATGGCGGTAAAGGCACTTCGCACCCATGAGATATCCCGTATTATCCTTACACGACCTGCGGTGGAAGCTGGCGAGAAGCTTGGCTTTTTGCCGGGTGATTTGCAAAGCAAGATCGATCCCTATCTCCGTCCGCTGTACGATGCTCTGTACGAGATGATGGGTGCGGAAGCGGTGGCGCGTCTGATGGAGAAAATGACGATTGAAATCGCCCCCCTGGCTTATATGCGCGGCCGTACGTTGGATAACTCCTTCATCATTTTGGATGAAGCGCAGAACACCACGCAAGAACAGATGAAAATGTTTTTGACCCGTCTCGGCAACGGCTCCAAGATCGTGGTCACGGGTGACTTGACCCAGACAGACTTGCCCGACGGAAAAAAGAGCGGCCTGGCAGCCGCCGTACGGATTTTGAAGAATATCGAAGGCATTGCCGTGCACGAATTCTCGGAAAGAGACGTTGTCCGCCATCGCCTGGTACAGAAGATCATTATGGCATACGATCGGGATGACAGAGAGCGCCGTCAGCGCGTGTCGGAGAAACGCAGTGAGGAAAGAAAACACTTTCACGCCGCACGCACAAGGAAAGAAGGACAGAAATGAAAATCAAGATTTATTGGTCCAATGATCAGAAAATATTAAAAGCCGGTCTGCGTTTGCGGATGCTGATCAGACGGGCTATCAAAACCACACTCGCACACGAAAACTTCAAGCGTGACGCGGAAATCTCCCTTACATTCGTTGATAACGAGGGGATTCGGGAACTGAACCGCACCTATCGGGATAAGGATTCCGCTACGGACGTGCTGTCCTTCCCGCTGTACGACTTTCACGCCGGCGAAACGCCACTTGGTGACGGATGCGTGGAATTGGGCGATATTGTTCTTTCCCTGGAAAGAGCAAAAGAGCAAGCGGCAGAACTTGGTCATTCCTATGAGAGAGAAGCGGCCTTTTTGTGTGTTCACTCCGTGCTTCACCTGTTGGGATACGATCACGAACGGTCCGCGGAAGATGAGGAAATTATGTGCTCCCGTCAGCGCGAAATTATGAAAAAACTTAAATTAGCAGAAGGAAAATGATTATGGAACATACATTTGTAAGTGAGAAAAGAACGGCGTTTATCGCGATCGTGGGTCGTCCTAACGTAGGTAAATCCACCCTTATGAACGCCATGCTGGGCGAGAAGGTAGCCATCGTGTCCAGCAAGCCTCAGACAACCCGTAACCGTATTACCGGTATTTTGACTGAGGGGGCAGATCAGTTCGTATTTATGGATACCCCCGGCATTCATAAGCCCAAGAACAAGCTGGGCAGCTTTATGATGAAATCCGTGTCCTCCGCTTTGGGCGGTGCGGATGCGGCTATTATGATTGCCGAAGCAGGTCATCCCGCCGGTGAGACAGAGAAGCGCATTATCGAGAATCTCAAGCAGAGCAAGCTGCCTGCCATTCTCGTTCTAAACAAGATCGATCTTGTGGACAGAGAAAAACTGGCCCAGACTATTGCCGAATATGCGGCCCTGCACAATTTTGATGCATTCGTTCCCACATGCGCCGAGAAGGGCAAGAACGTGGAGATCGTTATGGAGGAAGCCAGAAAGTTCCTGCACGAGGGTGTATGGTTCTTTCCGGAGGATATTGCTACCGATCAGCCTGAGAGACAGATCGCGGCTGAGGTCATCCGCGAGAAGATTCTGCGGCTTCTGTCCGATGAGATTCCCCACGGAACTGCCGTAATGATCGAGGAATTCAAGGAAGAGGACGATATCATCCGCATCCGTGCCGAGATTTTCTGTGAGAAACAGTCCCACAAGGGAATCATCGTCGGTAAGGGCGGCGAGACGCTGAAAAAGATCGGCACCTACGCAAGAGAAGATCTTGAGCGTTTCTTCGGTATCAAGGTGTATCTGAATCTTTGGGTCAAGGTTAAGGAAAAATGGCGCGACAGCGACATGAGTTTGAATAATTTCGGATTCAATCTGAAAAATCTTGAGTGAGTTTTATGGAACAGATTCGTGTTCGGGGATTGGTCGTACGGGAAACCCAAAGCGGTGAGTACGACAAAATTCTGACGGTCATCACGGAGGAAATGGGACGCATCAGCATTTCGGGCAAGGGCGTACGCAGCTTGAAAAGTAAGCATATGCCTGCTACCCAGCTGTTTTGCTACAGTTCTTTCGTTTTGCGGAAATCTCACGGATACTATTACATATCCGACAGCGCATTGATGGAGAGTTTTTTCGATCTGCGCCTGGATCTGAACAAGCTGGCGCTGGCGTCCTATCTGTGTGACGTGGCGGCGGAGATGGCGGTGGAGGGCGTTGGCGATGAGGAACTGATGCAGCTTACCCTGAATACGCTGTATGCTCTTGCCAACAGGAAACAGTTATCCCTGACTCAGATCAAGGCCGCCTTTGAGCTTCGCTGTGCGTCTGTGGAGGGATTTCGTCCCAATTTGTCGGCCTGCGACGTTTGTGATGCCTGTGAGAATAAGAAATTCTATATGGACGTGATGAACGGCCGGATTCTGTGCAGCGATTGCCTGCGCAACGTGCGTCATACAGATGATCTCGTTGACGAAGGAACGGCACATATCTATCTTCGTCTTACACCGGCGGTACTGGAGGCTATGCGGTATACAATCTGTGCGCCGGCCAATCGGTACCTGTCCTTCACCTTAAGTGAGGATGAGATGAAGCTGTACGCGTCCGTTTGCGAAAAATACCTTTTGAACCACATCGAACACGGCTTTTATTCTCTGGAATTCTATAAATCTCTTTTGTGAGCGATTACCCAAAAGGAGAAACAATGAGTTTTGATAAAAAAACACTCCGTACATTGGAGTTTGATAAAATTTGCGAGCGTCTGGTGACTCTGGCTGCAACGGACGGTGCCAAGGCAAAAGCTGCGTCCCTTATGCCGGACAACGATCCGGATACGATCCGTCGGCGTCTGACCCGCACTACCGATGCAAAACGTTTGGTTACCCTGAAAGGTATGCCTGTTTTTGGCGGGGTAAAGGACGTGGGTGCTGCTCTTGAGCGGGCAGAGAAGGGAGCTACTCTCAGTCCGAGAGAACTTCTGGATATAGCCGGTGTGCTTCGCTGCGCCCGCGTGTTATCGGATTATAGCCGCGGTGAGCGGAATTTCACTACCGTTCTGGACGAAATCTTCGAGAGGCTGATCCCCAATCGTGTACTGGAGGAGCGGATATTCCGTTCCATCCCCGCGGAGGATATGATTGCCGACGAGGCAAGCCCGGCCCTGGCGGAGATCCGCCGCAAAATCCGCGCGGTGAACAGCAAGATCAAGGATCTTCTGCAGAAATACACCGGCGGCGGTACCATGAGCAAGTTTTTGCAGGAGAATATCGTTACCACCCGAAGCGGTCGTTTCGTTATCCCTGTTAAGGCAGAATACCGGAATGAGGTCAAGGGCCTGATCCACGATACATCCGCATCCGGCGCCACCTTGTTCGTGGAGCCGATGGCCGTAGTGGATGCCAATAACGAGCTTCGCACCCTGGAAAGCAACGAGACCCATGAAATCGAACGTATCCTTGCGGAGATGTCCGCCGCTTGCGCGGAGATTTCTCATTCCGTTACGCTGAATTATCTGAACATTACCGATCTGTCCTTCATTTTTGCCTGCGCCGCACTGTCCTTCCAGATGGACGCGTCGGAGCCGATACTGTCCGAGAAGCAGGAGATGCGCCTGACAGAGGCACGCCATCCGCTTCTGGATCCGAAAAAGGTAGTGCCCATTACCGTGGCGCTTGGGGAAAATTACCGCATGCTGGTGATTACCGGCCCCAATACGGGCGGTAAGACCGTTACCCTGAAAACGATTGGTCTGTTTTCCCTGATGGCGCAAGCGGGACTTCATATCCCTGCCCGTGCCAATTCCGTTGTCTGCGTGTTTGACGATATCTTTTCCGATATCGGTGATGAGCAAAGCATTGAACAATCTCTTTCCACTTTCTCTTCGCATATGGTGGGTATCGTACCCATCATGGAGAAAATGACGGACCGATCCCTTATCCTCTTCGATGAATTGGGTGCCGGCACCGATCCCGTCGAAGGCGCCGCATTGGCGATCTCCATTTTGGATGAAGTGCGTCAGCGCGGTGCACTTTGTGCCGCTACCACACACTATGCGGAATTGAAGGCTTATGCCATCGAAACGGAGGACGTAATCAACGCCTCCTGTGAATTTGACGTGGAAACACTCCGTCCCACCTACCGATTGATGATCGGAACGCCCGGAAAATCCAACGCTTTTGCCATTTCGGAGAAGCTGGGATTGCAGAAAGCGATCGTGGATCGTGCTCGCCACTACGTGGACACCGGTTCCCGCGATTTTGAGGCGGTTATTGAGAAGCTGGAAAACACCCGTATGCAGCTGGAGGCTGAGCAGGCACAGACGGAGCAGCTCCGCCGTGAGTATGAGGCATTCAAAAACAAGGCAGAGCGCAAAATGTCCGATAAGCTGGGCCGTGCGGAAAAAGAAGCGGAAAAGATGCGCGCCCAGGCCGAGCAGATGCTGCTCAGTGCCAAGGCTACCAGCAATTATATCTACGACCAGTTGGACAAGCTTCAGAAGCAAAGAGAATCCGAGAAACTGGCGGAGCATTTGTCCGAGGCGAAAAAGAATATCCGTGCCCGTGTGCGGGATTACGAAAACGCAGCCTACGTGCCGGAAGAGGATGATGAGGATTACGTATTGCCCCGTGATCTGGTGAAGGGGGACCGTGTCCGTCATAAAAACCTGGGCACAAACGGTGTCCTGCTGGACAATCCCGATAAGAACGGTAACGTTTCCATTCGGATCGGTCAGGTAAAGACACGTGCCAACGTGAAGGATCTGCGGCTGATCGGCGACGGCGAAACGGAAGAAAATCGGGATCGCCGCAACCAAAAGGAGCACCGCGCCCTTGTTACACGTACCTTCAAGCCGGAGATTGACGTGCGCGGAGAAACCGGCGAGGACGCCTGGTTTATGATCGATAAGTATCTGGACGAAGCACAGGTGGCGTCCATCCATTCCGTGACGATCATTCACGGTAAGGGAACGGGTGCGCTCCGTGCTGCGATCTGGAATAATTTGAAAAAGGATTCCCGTGTATCTGCCTTCCGTGCCGGTGTGTACGGCGAGGGCGATTACGGTGTAACCGTTGTAGAACTCAAATAAGACGTATAACACAGAAGGTGTCAACAGCTATGAAAAACGTATTGTGTGAAAAAACGAGACTGGGCGGTTTGCTTCTGCGGTGCACGGCGATGCTTATCTCTGTCGTGATCCTGTTCAGCGGTTGTGTGTCCTTCCGTCCCAATGACGGAGTAGGCAGGGAGACGACCGCACCCGACGTAACGGATCCGCCTGTAACCATTCCGCCTGCAACGGATGATGCGACAACGGCAACGGATGAGCCCGTTACCGAGCCGCCGGAAACAGAACCGCCCGTACCGCCGGAACAGCGCGTGTCGGTTTTGGCCGTTGGCGATAATATTATCCACGAGGCCGTGTTTACCGATGCGAAGAATCGTGCCTCTGACGGTGCGGAATACGATTTTGTACCTATGTATGAGGGCGTGACCGAGCGGATCTCCGAAGCAGATATTGCCTTCATCAACCATGAATGTCCCGCCGCCGGTAAGGAATACGGAATTTCCGGATATCCTACCTTCAATTCTCCCCGGGAGTCGGTGGATGCACTGGTAGAGGTTGGCTTTGACGTGATCAATTTGGCCAACAACCACATTCTGGACAAGCGCGTGGCCGGTGCCCGTGCTACGGCGGAATACGTGCAGTCATTGCCCGTTACGGAATTGGGTGTATACCTGGATGAGGAGGATCACAATAATCTCCGCATTACGGAAGTAAACGGTGTGCGGATTGCCTGGTTGTCCTTCTTTGATCTGACCATTCTGCAGTATACGCCTAATATGAACAATATTGTTATCCCTCTTATGGATGACGACTCGAAGATTACCTCCGCTATTGCCGATGCAAAAACCAAGGCGGATTTCGTGATCGTGTCTGCCCATTGGGGCAGAGAGCAGCCCCAGGTAACGAAGGAACAGAAGCGTGTGGCCAAGCTTATGGCGGAAGCCGGCGCCGATGTGATCCTGGGCCATCACTCTCATATCATTCAGCCGGTGGAGTGGCACGATAATGCAAACGGAAGCCGTACGCTGATTGCGTATTCTTTGGGTAACTTCATCTCTACGCAGTATTACGCCAACAATATGATCGGCGGTATGCTGACCTTTGACGTTGTCAAGAACGACAGCGGAGCGTGCACGCTTGAGAATATCGTTTTCCGTCCCACGGTTACCCATTACAGCTTTAACCGGGACAGCTTGCAGCTGTATATGCTGGAGGATTATACGGAAGATATGGCCAAGACCCATGGCACCACGCTGAAGTCCAACCCCGAACCTTTCACGCTGCAGTGGATCTACAGCCACGTCCGTTCAGTGATAGACGAGGCGTTTCTGCCCGAGTATTTTGAGTAATTCAGGAGAGGCGATATGAAAAGAATTATCGCATACATACTGCTAGTCTTGGCGATGGGCGGCCTCCTTGTTTCCTGTCGGGAAAGCGTTCCCGCCGTGTCCGACGGTTTTGGGCGTGTGCCCGGGGAATTCAATAACGATACAGGAAACGCATCCGCGAAAGATGAGGTAAAGGACGAGCGCATTACCGTTTGCGTGGATCCGGGTCACGGCTTCGGAGACATTGGTACCACCTCTGCCTATTTGGGCGAATGGGGTGAAAAGGACGTTACCTTTTCCATAGCCACGATGTTGGCGGAGGAATTGGAAACACGGGGATACCGCGTACATATGCTGCACGACGGTGTAACGATTCCTGCAAACGCCAACGCGGACGAAAACAATCTTTTCCGCCCGAAAGAACGGATCGAATCGATCCGCGATGCGGATATTGATTACTACGTGTCCATCCACTGCGACGCTTATGCGGCGGACGAGTCCGTAATGGGCACCCGTGTGTATTACGCAAGCGGTACTTCGTTTACCAAAAAGTCCAAATCGGCTGCCAGCGAAATCAAAAACGCTATCAACGATCTTTTGCCCGATGCCAAGCCTACGAGAGTCATTGACAAGAGCTACGAGGAAGCGTATTACGTAATCCGTGAAGCACCGGTTCCGTCCTCACTGATTGAGGTGGGCTTCGTAACCAATCCGACTGATGCAAAAAATATGCTGGATGAATCCTGGCGTCGGTCGATCGCGCAGGGAATTGCCGCGGGAATTAATGCCTTCTTTGCAGAGTAAACCATAAATTGTACCGTATCCTGTGTCGATTTATGAAAATGCCATATTGATTTTTTGTGAAGAATGTATTATAATAAGAGTAATCTTATTTTATCATGAGGTGTTGTGCCATGTTTTCCGTGTCCTTTATCCATATGGTTGCTATGAAGAACATGGGATACCTCTATGCTTACGGACAGTACAGCGTTATATTATAACATTGGCAGGAGAATGTTTTCGCATTCTCCTGTTTTTGCTGTTTGTTGCACGTATCTGTGTTTGGATAAGCACGGATTGGAATATAATTACTTAATATAAAGGGGATTATCATGAAAGAGCTTTTGTATGGTGAGTTGGCTGTCATCGGTATGAGCGGCTGTGAGGAGTTTGTGGATCAGGTCGATCGGTACTTGAAGGAATGGCGCCACAACGACAGCGATGAATCGGCTACATACGTAATTGATGCGGATTGCCCCCGTTTCGGTTCCGGTGAAGCAAAGGCTTTGATCCATCAGTCTATGCGCGGACGTGACGTGTACATCATTTCCGACTGCTTCAACTATGGTGTTACCTACAATATGCGCGGTGTCCAGATTCCCATGAGTCCGGACGATCACTTCCAGGATCTGAAGCGTGTGATTGCCGCCATCGAGGGTAAGGCGCGCCGTATTTCCGTAATTATGCCTATGCTGTATGAGGGCCGTCAGCACAAGAGATCCGCACGCGAGTCTCTGGACTGCGCACTGGCTCTGCAGGAGCTGGTTGGCATGGGCGTTGCCAATATCATTACCTTCGACGCTCACGATCCCCGTGTGCAGAACGCAATCCCTCTGCACGGATTTGACAACGTGCATCCCACCTACCAGATGATCAAGGCACTGGTGCATGAGTATCCGGACATCTCTTTGTCCCACGATCAGATCACCATTATCTCTCCCGATGAAGGTGCTATGTCCCGCTGCATGTACTACTCCTCCGTTATGGGCGTAGACATCGGTATGTTCTACAAGCGCCGCAACTACGCTGTCATTATCAACGGTAAGAATCCTATCGAGGCCCACGAGTATCTTGGTAAGAGCATCAAGGGTAAGGACGTTATCGTTGTTGACGATATGATCTCCTCCGGTGAGTCCATTCTGGACGTTTCCATGCAGCTGAAGGAGAAGGGCGCTCGCCGCATCTTCCTGTTTATCACCTTCGGTCTGTTCTGCAACGGTCTGGAGATCTTCGATGAGGCATTTGAGAAGGGCATCATCGATAAGGTGTTCACCACCAACCTGGTATACTGCCCGCCGGAGCTTCTGGCACGCAAGTGGTACCATCAGGTAAATATGTGTAAGTACGTGTCCTATATCATTGACACGCTGAATCACGATGAGTCTATCAGCACCCTCCTGAATCCTGTGACCCGCATCCACAATCTGCTGGACAGACAGGCAAAGCATCTGGAGAGTCTCGGCTCTAAGGAGTAATTATGATTAACTTCAAAAAACAAATTGCCAATTCGATCCTTTCGGCCATCGGTGAGCTGTGGCCTGCGGCCGAGCTGACTGCCGCCGAGATCGAAGAAATGCTGGAATATCCGCCGGATGAGGCCATGGGCAATCTTGCGTTCCCCTGCTTCAAGCTGAGCCGTGTCCTGCGCGCTGCGCCTCCGGCCATCGCCTCCGCCATAGCGGAAAAGATCGGTTCTCCCGATATGGCGAAGATCAGTGTGGCAGGCGGCTATCTGAATATCCATCTGGCTGAATCCTATCTGGCAGACACTGTTCTGTCCGCTATCGAGGATAAAAAAGAGAACTACGGCTCCTCCGATATGGGTGCCGGCAAGAACGTGGTGCTGGATTATTCCTCCCCCAACGTATCCAAGCCCTTCCACATCGGTCATCTGGGAACGACCGTCATCGGTCACTCCCTGAAGCTGCTTCACCAGTTCTGCGGATACAACTGCATCGGTATCAATCACCTGGGTGACTGGGGTACTCAGAACGGCAAGCAGATCGTTGCGTTCCGTAAATGGGGCAACCGTGAGGACGTAGAAAAGGGCGGCATCGACGAGCTTGTTCGCCTGTACGTAAAGTTCCACGAGGAAGCGGAGAAGGATCCCTCCCTCAATGACGAGGCCAGAGCGGCATTTACTGCTTTGGAGCACCATGACCCTGAGTGCATGGAGCTTTGGAAGATGTTCATCGACATCAGCATGCAGGAGTATCAGAAGACCTACAGCCAGCTGGGTATCGAATTCGACAGCTACAACGGCGAGAGCTTCTATACCGATAAAATGCCTGCCGTCGTTGCGGAAATGAAAGAGAAGAACATTCTGAAAATCGATGATGGCGCATCCATCGTCGATCTGGAAGAGTACAATATGCCTCCTTGCCTCATTCTGAAGCGAGACGGCTCCACCTTGTATCCTACCCGTGACATCGCTGCGGCTCTGTACCGCCGCAACACCTATGATTTTGCCAAGTGCATCTACGTGACCTCTGCCGGTCAGTCTCTCCACTTTGCACAGTGGTTCCGCGTTCTCGGCATTATGGGTTACGATTGGGCACAGACCGATCTGGTGCACGTTCCCTATGGCACGGTTTCCATCAACGGCGCCAAGCTGGCAACCCGTACCGGTAACGTAGTACTTCTCCGTGATCTGTTCGCGCAGGCCATCGAGAAGGTGCGTGAGATCATGCTGGAGAAGAACCCCAATCTGCCCAACCGCGAGGAAACAGCGGAAGCAGTGGGTGTGGGCGCTATTGTGTTCAACTACCTGTATAACAGCCGCATCAAGGATATCAACTTCACCCTGGAGAATGCCTTGAGCTTTGACGGCAGCACCGGTCCCTACGCGCAGTACACCTTTGCCCGTACCTGCTCCATTCAGGAGAAGGCAGGGGATCTGCCGCTGGTGGGTGATGCGAAGATCACCGCGCCCGAAGAGGCCGCACTGCTGGTTACCCTCTCCAAGTTCCCCGAGAAGGTGCTGGATGCAGTAGCTCAGTACGAGCCTTCCATCATTACCCGTTACGTTATCGACGTTTGTACCGCCTTCAACCGGTTCTATCAGAATTGCCCGATCCTGTCTGCGGAGGACGAAAGTGTGCGCGCATCCCGTGTTCGCTTTGCCCGCGCAACCGGTACCGTGCTTCGCAACGCCCTGCGTCTGATCTGCATCAAGACGCCGGAAAAAATTTAATTCACTAAACGAGGTTCACCATGTCCGGACATAGCAAATGGAATAATATTAAGAATAAAAAGGCAAAGACCGACGCCGCAAAGGGCAAGATCTTTACCAAAATCGGTCGTGAAATCGTAATCGCAGTCAAGAGCGGCGGCAGTGCCGATCCGGCCCTGAACAGCAAGCTGAAGGACGTTATCGCCAAGGCTAAGGCTGCCAATATGCCCAACGACAACATCCAGCGC
>JBGVKV010000087.1:0-12353 GCA_045123975.1 Eubacteriales bacterium
CCCCGGTGAAAAGGAACTTATTGAAATGATGCGAGAAATCCAAAGTGCCAAAAGCGCTTAAACAAAAACAAGAATACGGCATACCTCTTTCGAGATATACCGTATTCTTGCAAAACTGTCCTTTAGGGCACGACCCTAAAGCAACAGCCTTTTGTGTTGTTGAAGTGGATATACAGTATCGCTTAAAAATTTCAGTGCCGCTGAAATTTGTTTTCAAAACGAATCTCTTGTCATCCTACCGAAATCTGCTATAATAGAAGTACAAAGGCGCCATTGAATTTTGTAACGGGAGAATACCTACTATGAAAATCGGTTCCATCATTAAAAAACACGCGGCAGGCAAGAGACCTGACCCAGGAACAGTTGGCTGAATACCTAAATGTGTCCGTGTCCGCCGTATCCCAGTGGGAAAGCGGTAAAAACGTGCCGGATATTTCCACCATTCTGTCTTTGGCCAATTTCTTTAGTATCACCCTGGACGAATTGTTCGATAGAACATCTGGGGACAAGGAAAAAGCCATGGAAGAATACAAACGGCTGGATCGGGAGTACGCCAATCGGGGAGAGGTGGCAAAGCAACTCACACTATGGCGGGAAGCTGTGCAGAAATATCCCGGCGATTTCCATTGTCTAAGCAGTCTGGCTCATGCGCTGCATGGGACGGTGTACAGTAGCGGAGATACGGAAACAATCGAGAACAACGCCAAGGAATGTGTGGCCATTTCCGAGCGGATTCTGCGGGACTGTACCGACAGCGATATACGGAATTCTGCTATTCAGAATCTGGTGCACATGCACTCCAACAAGGATCTGTCCATCGCCAGCGAGGAAAAGGCAGTACAATACGCAAACATGGCGGGGTGTATGTTTACCAGCCGCCAGGAACTTCTGGAATCCGCCTATTTCACCGAGGAAAGCAAAGAGATAAAGCGCGCTGTCAAGCATCGGAACAACTTGAACTATATGGATCTTCTCACGATGAATCTGTACTATGAGCAGTATCCCACCGAAGAAGAGAAAATCCGCGCGTGCCGGGCCGCCCTCACTTTGTGGGAAACGCTGATCTACGATGGAAACTATCTGTTTTTCCACTGTCGGATTCAGTCGATTTACTCTAATTTGGCACGAGGTTATGCAAAACTGCAGAACCGGGAGAAAACAATCGAAGCATTGAAAATGGCCATATATCACGCGAAATGCTATGATGAGCTGCCTGCGGGCAAGCGCAATTACACCAGTGTGCTTGTGAATGCCGCCACAGACGACAAAGCGGGCTTCACTAAAAACTACACCTCGACAAATCAGCAAAACGTTCTGGCCTTCATGAAAAACAAATGCTTTGATTTCGTCCGTGACGATCTTGCTTTTATAGAATTGGTCGATAACTGCAAATAATTGTGCAAAGAAAAGGACACCTTTTGGTGTCCTTTTTGGATTCACTCAGGAGAATTTTCCGTCAAATCAGTACCCATCCACGGCGAACACGCGGACGTTCTCGCATCCGTTGGTTTTCTCAAAGATACATTCCACCGCATCGGCGGCAATACCGCCGAAATCCAGTACGTTCAATCGCTGGTTGTTGTCCGTCACAGCACGTTCCGCCACGACGGTTCCGTCACGCCACAAGCGCACCCGATATTCCCGCACCAGCTCCGGCGGGACACCGATGCGCTGCTGGGCCCGGCGCTTGTTCGACAGCGTGATCTTGATGGGGTAATTAAAATTGGAGTCAAAGGTCAAGCGAATCTGCTGCAGCGTGCGGGCCTCGGGCAAGGTCAGCATCAGCCACTCGCCGCCCTCGGCGATGCCGTCGGATCCCCAGCAGTTTTCCTCATTTCCGATGGCGCGGGATTCACCCCGAATCACCGCTTCGGCGGTGGAGCTGTCTTTTGCGGAGGAAGCCGTCACCGCCGCGTCGGAGAGCAGGCTGTCCCGCTCCGAAAAGCCGGGCAGATAGCAATCGTCCCGCACCAGATCGCGGCGCAGTTCTGCCATATAAGGGAGCAGACCCCGGGGAGACGTGCCTTTGTGGATGCACATGGCCGCGGCGGTGCCCACCGCCTGTCCGCCGATGGCGCAGGTACCGATCACACGGGCGCTGGAAATGCCCATCTTCGTGGCGCTGATGATCTTTCCTGCCATCATCAGATTGTCCACGTTGCGGGAATAGTAGCAGCGGTAGGGAATCTCATACGCGCCGTCGAAGCAGCGGATGAAGGAGGGATTCTTATCGAAATCGTACAGGCCGTGGGCGGTGTGTACGTCCATGGCCCAGCCGCCGTAGGCAACGCCGTCGGCAAAACGGCGATTTTCCAGAATGTCGTTTTCCGTCAGAATGTAATCACCCAAAATCCGTCGTCCTTCCCGCATACCGGGGAGGATGCCTACCCATTCCAGATCAAAATTCTCGGCACCGTGCTCACCGCCGTTTTTGATGTGATCCCACACACCCCATACGCAGGACATAAGCTCATCCCGCACGTCCTCGTACTCGGTGAAGAAGTCATCGGTGTGACCGCACAATTCGATCCACCAGTAGCCGTAATCCACGGAAGAGGTGCTGAAGGCGGTCATGCGGGTGTAATCCGATGTGTCACCCACCGCCACGGTGAATCCTGTGGAATGGGGACGGAAGCGCAGTTCTTCCTCGGTGAAATGCCGGGCGAAGGCGGGCGGAGTGAAGCGGACGGGATGCCCCCGATCCACCGCTTTGAGGAGCAGGGTATTGCCCATGCGATTGCCGTTGGCCACGTCGGGCGCATCGGCTTCGCCGAATTCGGCCTTGCCCTCACTGCCTGTGGTATAATCTGCTCCTGCGTACATGGCCAGAGTGCCGATGCCCGTGCAGTCCACGAAAATCTCCGCCTTTATGTGCAGATTCATCTCCGTGGTGAGCTGACGGCAGTGGATCTCGGTGATCTTCGACCCATCCATCTCGCATCCCACCATAGTTGTGTTCAGATAAAAATCCAGATTCTCCTGGGCACGCACTGCTTCGTACAGCGTCATGTCCCAGATGGAAAAATTGAAGTAATCGTTGCGGCTCTTGTTGGCGAGGAGCAGCTCGTGCAGGATGCCGCCTTCTTCCAACTCCGGCTTCTTCTGATTCTCACTGGCACCGCAAACGTGCATACGGATCTCCGAGGAGGCGTTGCCGCCGAACATGGGTCGGTCCTGAATGATGGCGGTTTTTGCCCCGTGGCGTGCCGATGCCATAGCGGCGCAGACTCCCGCCATACCTCCGCCCACAACGACAACGTCGTAGGTGAGGGATTTATCGCGAATCAAAGTGTTTTTCATTTGTGTCTCCTGTTTTGGATTGCATCTAATAATATGATTATATCATAGTTTTCATCCAATGTCATCTTTTTGTGGGAATAAGTTGAATAATCTGAGGACTTAACGGTTTCATGGGAATCAACCGGCGATAGAAAAATATACAAATAGTTGTATATGGACTTCCTTCAATTTATCTTTTATAATAATACCAGAACCGGTTCAAAAAACAAAACAGAGGTATGATATATGTTTAAATTTTCTAATATTATGAAAACACTGCGTAAGCAGAGAGGTTTGACCCAAGAGCAGATTGCGGAAATCCTTGGTGTTTCCTGCCAGGCGATCAGCAAATGGGAAACGGGCGGTTCTTTCCCCGATATATCCCTTCTGCCCAGCATTGCGGATTATTTCGGTGTATCTATCGATTATCTGCTCGGCCATGATGCGGGAAAGCGGATAGAAGAAATCGATCAAGTCTGTGCCCGGGCGGAGGCTTTGTTCCGGGAGGATAAGTATATGTTGGCGGTGCCGTTGCTTCGTGAGACATTGATCAAACACCCGGGGAACGAGAAACTGATGTATGCGCTTGCGTGGGCGTTGTCCGGTACAAAGTGTGAATCACCGGAAAACTACGACGAGGCAATTCTGTTGTACCACAAGATTTTGGAAATCAGTACGGACACGGCTATGCGTACCAAGGTCACACGGGATTTGATGTATCGCTATCACACCAAAGGGGAGTTTGATAAGGCGTTGGCCTGCGCGCAGGATCTTCCGCCCTTTTCCGTGTGCCGTGAGTATAATCTGGGACGGAGCAATCTGTATGAGGGAAAGCAGTTGTCTGAATACCTGCAGTCCAATATTCGCCTGTTTGGCCAGGCAATGATGGAATGCTTGGAATATTTTACAACGGATGCCATTCTCACCTCCGAGGAAAAGCTGCCGTACAATTCGGATTCCGCCAGGGAGAGAATTGAACTTTTGAAAAAGATTCTTGCATAAAACAAAAATAGTTGCCGCGGTATCGCGGGAACTTCTTTTATTCTCCCACGCATTCCACACACTGCTTATATACGTCCTCGGCGATGGCACCGATTTTTGCCCGCTCCTCGGCAGAGCAGGTGGTGAGCTTCTTCTTCATGGGGAATCCCCATACGTCAAAAAGGGCGGGACCGATCCACGTGCCGTATTCCGTATTGTCAAACAGGCCGCGGAGAAGGGACAGTGCCGCTTTTTTCGGCTTCATAAAGATCACCTTCATAGGATGTTTGATCACGGCGAAGATCAGCTTCGGATAATGTGCCGTGATGTTGGTGAAGGTGATGCCGGGGTGAGTGATTGCCAGACGGACAGCCTTTTCCTCACGGAATAATTCATGAAGGGCGAACATCAGATACCGCTTTGCGTTGCCGTATACTTTGGATGCGGCGGTGCGTGTGCGGAAGTCCACGTCCGTTTCATCAATTTTTGAATAATTGTGGGCGATACTGCCTACCGCTACCACCGTGCCCCTACGTTCACGCAGGGCAGGGAGCAGCCGGCGGATCATATAATAAGGCGTGGCAAAATTGATCTGGAATACGTTGTCGTAGCCGCTTTCGCACCGGTGCCGAGGGATGCTGTACGCGCCGGCGTTGTGGATGAATATGTCCATCTCACATTCCGTCAGCTGTCGTACCGCCGCCGCGGCGGAGGACAGATCCTCCAGATCCAGCGGGATGCGGGACACAGTGATCCCCGGAAACCGCTGCCGCAGATCGGCGGCGTGTGCTTCGGATCGCTCCGCATTGCGATCCAGCAAAATCAGCGATGCACCCAGAGATGCCAGATGGGAGCACAGTTCCTTCCCAAGTCCGCCGGTAGATCCCGTAACGGCTACGGTTTTGTCGTGCAGATCGGCGGTGTTTTTGTCAATCCATTTTTGTATATTCATTAGATAATTTCTTTCATTGCAATCGGTATAGTACCATTCTACCACATTCCGTGATTCAATGCAAACAAATTCCTCGAAAATCCACTTGACAACCGATGCTCCCCGCGGTATACTATATTTAACAAACAGGTTAAATGTTAAATGAAAGGGAAGATATGGGACTGCAGAACACATTGCGTGCCCTGTCCGATCCGATCCGCCGGGAGATTCTGAATCTGCTGAAGGGCGGACGTATGGCCGCCGGGGACATTGCGGATCATTTTGAGGTGACGGGCGCCTCTGTTTCGCGGCATTTGTCCGTGTTGAAGGAAGCCGATCTCATCCGCGACAAGCGGGAAGGGAAGTTTATTTATTACGAGTTGAACGCCTCTGTACTTGAGGAAATTCTTTTGTGGATCACGGAACTGAAGGGAGATAATGACGATGTGGAAGCAGAATAAAGGAAAGCTGATCATTTCCTCTGTGGTAATTCTTTTGCCCATGGCTTTCGGGCTGATTGTGTGGGATAAGCTGCCCGAGGTTATGCCTATTCACTGGGGCGGGGACGGAAAGGCCGACGGCCTCGGCGGTCCTTTTGTGGTTGTGTTTGTTCTGCCGCTGATTCTGTTGGCGGTGCATTGGCTTTGCCTGTTCTTCACCCGATACGACAACAGAGGGAAGGAGCAGAGCAAAAAGGTTGTGGGAATGGTTTGTTGGATTATTCCGCTGATTTCTTTGTTTGCCGGC
Organism: Eubacteriales bacterium; assembly: GCA_045123975.1. GTDB lineage: Bacteria > Bacillota > Clostridia > Oscillospirales > CAG-272 > SIG701. Next base: position 5,939 of record JBGVKV010000087.1, read on the forward strand.
GGTGTAATGTATGCGGCTGCATTTGAGTATACGTTCCATATGGGGGCATACGTTGCGCTTCTGATGGGCATTATGTTTATCCTTATGGGCAACTATATGCCCAAATGCCGTCCCAACCGCACCATCGGCATCAAGATCAAGTGGACGCTTGCCAATGAAGAAAACTGGGAGCGCACCCACCGTGTGGCCGGCAAGGTTTGGGTGAGCGTGGGCGTGCTGCTTCTTCCCCTGGCGTTTTTGCCTATGACAGCTATGCTGATTGCTATGTTTATCCTCGTGGCTGTCGGTGTGATTATCCCCACCGTTTATTCCTATAAGCTGTACAAAAAACATCTGCGGGAAGGTGTTGCGACAAAAGAGGACTACAAGGCACCTATGACTAAGAGAGAAAAGACCGCTATGTGGATCACGATGCCCGTGGTGATCGCCATACTCATTTTCTGTGTGGTAATCTGCTTTACGGGAGACGTGAGCGTGCATCCGGAAGAGGATTTCTTCACGGTGGAAGCAACCTACAACAGTGATCTGCGCCTTGCCTATGCGGATATTGATTCCGTGGAGTACCGCGCTGCGGGCGTTCCGGGTGAGCGGGTGAACGGCTTCGGCACGCCTCGGCTGCTGATGGGCTGGTTCCGCAACGAGGAATTTGGAAACTACACCCGCTATTCGTACACCGTGCAGGATGCCTGCGTGGTGATTGAATCGGACGGAAAGATCCTGGTGATCGGCTTGGCAGACGAGGCGGAAACCAAAGCATTCTATGAATCCTTGATGGAGAAAGTAGGCGGCTGATATGATCGAAGAAAAGATTATTGTGGGGGAGGGCACACCGTATCCCCTGAATGGATGCCTCATGTTGCCGGAGAATACGGAAAATCCCGTTCCCGCTGTTGTGTTCGTCCACGGCTCCGGCTCCAGCAATATGGATGAAAAGGTGGGCAAGCTGACCCCTTTCCGGGATTTGGCCTATGGCTTGGCCGCTCACGGAATCGCGTCTGTCCGCTATGATAAGCGCACCTTCGCCCATGCCTTCAAGCTGCTGCGGGACAAATCCTTGACGGTGACCGTAAAGGAAGAAACCATCGAGGACGCGATTCTGGCCGCGGAGCTTTTGCGGAAAGATCCCCGTATCGATCCCCATAAGGTGTTCCTCATTGGTCACAGTATGGGCGGTATGTTGGCGCCCCGTATCGATGCTGAGGGCGGCAATTTCCGGGGACTTATCCTGCTGGCGGGCACACCCCGCCGTCTGGAGGAGGTTCTCGTCGAGCAGAACAATGAAGCTCTTGCCGGAATGAAGGGATTGCTTCGCCGTTTGGTGGAGAAGCAGATCGGGAAATTGAATCATTCCTTCGACGGCTTGTACGAGATGTCCGACGAGGAGGCCAAGGCCAAAAAGCTGGGCGGCGGTGTTACCTTGTACTACTTCAAGGAAATGGGCGAGCCTACGGTGGAGTCCTATCTGAAATCTACCGAAAAACCCATCCTCGTAATGCAGGGCGAGCGAGATTTCCAGGTGAAGGCGGATACGGATTTCCGTATGTATAAGGAAATCTTAGCGGATCATCCGGACGCTACCTTTATTCTTTATGAGAATCTGAATCACGCCTTCGTTCCCTCCGTGTACGGAAGCTTGCTGAAGGCCAAGCAGGAATACGCAAAGGAGCAGCATATCGGCGAGAACGTTATCTCCGATATTGCCCGGTGGATAAGGCGTGTATCCGAGGCGTAAGGCTTGTACGGAATAAAAAGGCTCCGCCATTTTGGCGGGGCCTTTTGTGCTTCGGGTCGGAAGCGTGGCGTACTATATTTACAAATCACGAATTTTTTGCTATAATGTACTCAGTAAGACAAGAAATTGAGGACATCTTATGAAAACGAAACACACCGCATCCGTCCGTTGGCTGTATCTGGCCGTCGGTACGTTTACCATGCTGTTTGCCGGCATTTTGTACGCCTGGTCCATTCTGAAAACGCCTCTGGCCGCTGAATTTGACTGGAATACGTCCGAATTGGCTCTGAACTTCACCTTGACCATGTGCTTCTTCTGCCTGGGCGGCTTTTTCGGCAGTCAGATCTCCCGGAAGATCGGCGCACCGCTGACCATCATCATCGCGGGTGTTCTGGCCGGTGCCGGATTTATCCTTACCGGACTTCTTACGGGCAGTGTGTATCTTTTGTACGCTACTTACGCAATCCTCGCCGGTCTTGGCATCGGCGTTGCCTATAACGTGATCATTTCCACCGTGAATGCCTGGTTCCCCGACAAGCGGGGCTTGTCCTCGGGCTGCCTGCTTATGGGATTCGGTGCCAGCAGTCTTCTGTTCGGCACGGTTCTGGATAAGCTGTTCACCGCCGAGGGATTTGGCTGGCGCAAGACCTACGTGCTCTTCGGCATCGCCGTGGCTGCGTGCCTTTTGATCGCGGGACTGATCATCCGCCGTCCCGGCACGGAGGTACAGCTTCCCGCCCCGAAGAAATCCGCCGCCGTGCGGCAGGAGAATTTTGAGGCAAAGGACTACACCACCGGGGAGATGGTGCGCTGTGTGTCTTTCTGGATGGCGTTTGTGTGCCTTTCCTGCCTGGCGGCTGTGGGCAATACGGTGATCAGCTTCGCACGGGATCTGGCGCTTTCCGTGGATGCCGGCGCATCCCTTGCCACCACTCTGGTAGGCGTGCTTGCCGTGTGCAACGGATTGGGACGGATCATCACCGGCGCGGTGTTTGATGCATTCGGCCGCCGTGTGACGATGATCGGCGCCAATCTGATCACGATTCTTTCGGCAGGATTGACTCTGTTGGCGGTGTCCGTTCACTCTCTGCCCCTGTGCATCGTCGGACTGTGCCTGACCGGCATGTCCTACGGCGCTACGCCCACGGTGTGCTCCGCGTTCGTGTCCGCATTCTACGGCCAGAAGCATTTCGCCACCAATTACAGCATCATCAACTTTACCTTGATGGCGGCATCCTTTATCGCCACCGCGTGCAACGCACTGCTGGCCGCATCCGGTGCGTACGTGGCACCGTTCGTTCTTCTGCTCACGCTGGCCTGCGGCGCGTTGGCGTTGAATCTGTGCATTCGCCGTCCGTAATTTCCCGGGAGGAATTTTGTGATGAATTTGTCTGAAATTCTTGTGTATGCCATGATCGTTCTTGTGGCGGTGGGAACCCCCGCTCTGTTTATCGGAATATACTGCTGGGCTAAGGCCAGACGCCGCAAAGAGTTGGATGCCATGGCCGAGTCGGACACTCTGCCCGAGCCGGAGCTGGTGCCGGCTCAGGTGGTGGAAATGCATATCCACCGATTCTGGACGGGCAGCCGTAGATTGAGAATTTACAACGAAGAATTTCAGGTGAAGTTCCAATTGGAGAGCGGCGAGGAGATCCTTTGCCGTGTCCCCAAAGAAACGTACTATGCCATAAACGAAGGAGATGCGGGAATGCTTCTCCACGCAGACGGAAACTTTTTGGACTTCGGTGAGGGTAAGGAATGCGATACAACCGAGTGATCGAGGGCACGTTTCTGTCACGGCCCAATCGGTTCATCGCCCACGTAGAGGTGGGGGGGAAAGCAGAAACGGTCCACGTGAAAAACACAGGACGCTGTCGGGAATTGCTGCTTCCCGGGTGCACGGTGTACCTTGCCGTGTCCGACAATCCTGCAAGGAAAACGAAATACGATCTGATTGCCGTAGACAAGCACCGCCCCGACGGGACGGTGTGGCGTATCAATATGGATTCCCAGGCCCCCAATGAGGCGGCGGCCGAGTGGCTTCCCCACAGCGGGTTGTTTTCGGAATCGGCGGTGATCCGCCGTGAGGTAACCCATAAAGGATCTCGCTTCGATTTCTATATTGAGGACGGGGACAGAAAAGCCTTTTTTGAGGTGAAGGGCTGTACTCTGGAGCACGGCGGCAGGGCCGAGTTCCCCGACGCGCCTACGGAACGGGGCGTGAAGCATCTGCGGGAGCTGACGGCCTGTGTCAGCGAGGGATACGAAGCCTACGTGCTGATCGTGATTCAAATGAAGGGCGTCACCGTCTTTTCCCCCAACGATACCACCGATCCTGCCTTCGGAGAAGCAATGCGGTGTGCCGCCAACAGCGGTGTGCGTGTTCTCTCGATGGACTGTGTGGTAGAGCGTGATACCATGTGCATCGATGCTCCCGTAGCGGTGGATCTGACGGATAGGAGAGGTGAGATATGATCGGAATCATGTTCGTATGCCATGGCAATATTTGTCGCAGCCCCATGGCGGAATTTATTTTGAAGGATATGCTGAAAAAGCGGGGGCTGGAAAGCCGGTGCCTTGTGGCCTCCTGCGCCACTAGCACGGAGGAGATCTGGGGCGGCCACGGCAGTCCTATGTATCCGCCGGCCAAGGCTATGCTGTCTGCCCACGGGATTCCCTATATGGAGCGTGAGGCGGTACAGCTGAGAAGCCGTGACTACGGCGAGTACGATCTCTTTATCGGCATGGACAGCGCCAATATCCGCAATATGATGCGGATGCTGGGCGGCGATCCGCAGGGAAAGGTTCGCCGACTGATGGATTTTACCGATCGTGGCGGTGACGTGGCCGATCCCTGGTACAGCCGTGATTTTGACGCGGCGTATCGGGATATTCACGACGGATGCGAGGGCGTGCTCGCCTGGATTGAGGAGAATATGTAAACGAAAAGGTCCGTTGCTTATGGCAACAGACCTTTTTTTATTTGATCCGCTATCTCCCGCATACGGGAGGCATCAATTTTGCATACCTTCCGATCGTAGGTGAGCAGACCGTTGGTCTCGTCTTCTACGTCGGAGAGTTGGGTGTACACGGTGGCGCACAATCCGTTTGCGATGTGGGGGATTACTTCATTTTCGTATAGCGCGATCAGAGCATTCTCGAACTTTTGGCGATCGTCAAAAATGCGGTATCCGTAGGTTTTGTCCGGGTTGAATACATGCCCGTCTACCCGATACACGTATCCGCCGAACTCGGAGAGGAAGATGGGCTTTTCCGCGGGCTGCAGCTTTATCGGTTTGAAATACACGTGCTCGCTGACCACGTCGCTGACGGAGGGGCGGAACCAGCCGGAGGCGGTGTCGATAAAGCGGGTGGAGTCCAGCTCTTTCAGATGATGGTACATGGCCGTGCCGGCAAACTGTCCCCAGCCTTCGTTGAAGATGGTCCAGCAGCAAATACAGGGATGCTCGCGCAGCTGCGCAACGGTTTCCTCCATTCCCTGAATGAATGCTTCCCGCGTGGCGGGATCCCGATGGAGAAGCCCGTCGGGCAGGGACTTCAGTCCCACGGTGGGCAGGGCCGTATCCCGGAAGAAGGAATAATCTCCGTTGTTCACCATATCCTGGAAAACGATCATGCCCAGCCGGTCGCAGGCGTAGTAGAAATACTCCGGCTCCACCTTGATGTGCTTGCGGAGCATATTGAACCCCAAATTCTTCATGGCCAGAATGTCGTTGTCGTAGCATTTCGGCGATGCGGGTGTAAAGATACCGTCGCTGTAATATCCCTGATCCAGCACGCCGTGGAAGAAATAGGGCGTTCCGTTCAGGCAAAGGCGGGAGATGCCGTTTACCTCCCGGATATCCAGGGTGCGGAGTGCGAAATAGGAGCGCACTCTATCGGACTCCGTCTGCAAGGTGAATTCGTACAGATAGGGATCCTCCGGCGACCACATACGCGGGGAGGGAAGATCTACCCGGGCAACACCCTTCTCCAGGGAAACAGAGATTTCGCCGTCCGGGGTGGTGACGGTTATGGTACCGCAATCCACACCCTCAGCACGGATCACAGCGTGATCTGCGGCGGTATCCACGTGCAGGGAATGCACGTATTCCATCGGCACGCTTTCGATCCACACGGTCTGCCAAATGCCCGACACGGGTGTGTACCACATGCCGCCCCGTTTCTCGCACTGCTTGCCGTAGGGCAGAACCTTGTCGGCCAGATTGTCCGTGACCTCCACCACCAGCGTGTTCGTGTCGGCCAGGTGATCGGTGATATCAAAGGAGAAAGGTGCGTAGCCGCCGCGGTGATCCCCCAGGTGCGCGCCGTTCAGGGTGACGGATGCGATCTGATCCACCGCACCGAGGTGCAAAAGCACCCGATCCCGCACGAAGCCCTCGGGCAGGGTGAACGTCTTTCTGTACGTCAAACGGGGACACTTGCCCATATGCCGATGGATACCGGACAAAAGGGATTCCGGCGGGTAAGGAACGGTGATCGTTTCCCATTTTCCCTCACCGGCGGTGAAATCCCAAGCTCCATTCAAGGAAAAGAAGGAATCCCGAACCAGCTGCGGCCGGGGATACACGTCCCACTGGCCGCCCACGGCACATTCCCCCTCCGGGGTATAGAGGTCGTTGTATACGGTCGTGTTCATAATTAATTATCCCTTTTTTAAAA
>JBGVKV010000088.1:0-7392 GCA_045123975.1 Eubacteriales bacterium
AGCACCGTCCGATTGCCGGGTGATCTTCACCGATTCGATCAGCGGAAGCAGGGTGTACTCGTCCATTACGTCCGGCAAGGCGTCATCCAGCATATAGGTGCGCAAAGACGTACATCCGCAAAGAAGCGGAAACGCTAAGACAATCATCAGAACAACCGCAGCGATTCGTTTCATAAGCCTCTCCTGTCTCAAGGATTTGTATGGAAATATTGTACCACACCTTCCCCCGTCCTGGCAAGGGAGAGATCGTAGAATCGAGAGAAAAAGATTCAAAGAAAATTACGTTTGCTATATCGCAACGAAAAACAATATGGTATAATAGATATGTTAAGCACTCAAAAAACGGAAAGGATGCCTTATCCGAATGAAAAATTTGCTTGTGATCGACGGAAACAGTATTTTGAACCGGGCGTTTTACGGAATCCGTCCCCTCTCCACCAAGAGCGGACTGCCCACCAACGCTGTATACGGTTTCCTGAATATTATAAAAAAGCACATGGACGCACTGTCACCCGCCAAAATGGTGTGCGCTTTTGACCGGAAGGCACCCACCTTCCGCCACAAAATGTACGATCAGTACAAGGCCACCCGCAAAGGTATGCCCGAGGAGTTGGCTATGCAGCTGCCCTATGCCATGAAGGCCGCGGAGGCATTGGGCTGTCAGGTGATCGCCATGGAGGGCTACGAGGCAGACGACGTGCTGGGCACCGTATCCGCCCAGGCGGAAGCCGCAGGCGAATACCACACCTTCGTTCTGACGGGAGACCGGGATTCTCTGCAGCTGGTATCCCCCCGCACCACGGTGGTTCTGGTCAAAACAAAAGAAGATATTCTCTATACTCCCGAAGTCTTCCGGGAGGAGTACGGCATCGATCCCATCCGTCTGATCGACGTAAAGGCGTTGATGGGCGACACCTCCGACAACATCCCGGGCGTGCCGGGCATCGGTGAGAAGACCGCTTTGAAGCTGATTGCCCAGGCGGGAACGCTGGAGGCAGTGTACGGGGACCTTGAGGCATTGGGCCTGACCAAATCCGTCCTGGCAAAGCTGATCTCCGGTCGGGACAGCGCTTTCCTTTCCAAGGATCTGGCCACCATCTGCCGCACCGCTCCCGTTTCCGCCACGGACAAGGATTCGGAGATCGACACGAAAGCACTGAGCGATCTCTTTGACGAATTGGAATTTACGGCGCTGAAAGCCCGTTTTCTGCCCGAGGGCGATGCCCTCACCCCGCCGGAACCGACAGTGCAGGTGCCCGCATTCCCGCTCTATTCGGAGGAATGCACTTTGCCGGACACCGGCGAGATCGTTCTGACCGCCGCAGAGAACGGTGAAATGGCACTGCTCTGCGGGGATACCCGCTGGATCTACCCGGCAGATACGGCGGACGCCGTCCTGCAGAAGCATCTCAGCGGACGGAACATCCTCTGTCACGATTACAAAGGACTGTATAAGATGCTGGCCGCGCGGGGCGTTGCGGTGAACTGCGTTTTTGACACCATGCTGGCGGCCTATCTTCTCTCCCCCGGTGAGGGAACGTATCCGCTGGATAAAATCGCTCTGCGATACTGCATGACCAATATAGATGAGGCAGATCTGTCCGCCAAGGCGGACACGGTAGCGCGCCTGGCACCCATTCTGCGGGATGCGGTAGCCGAAGAGGGCATGGCCGATCTGCTCTCGGAGATTGAAATTCCGCTATCCGAGGTTCTCTCCGACATGGAGGAAAACGGCTTCCGCCTGGATGCGGACGGACTGCACGGATACATCACCTCGCTGCAAAGTGCCGCATCGGAATTGGCGGCGCAAATCTATTCCATGGCGGGAATCACGTTCAATCTGAACTCTCCCAAGCAGTTGGGTGAGATTCTCTTTGAGAAGCTCGGTCTTCCCTGCCGCAAAAAAACACGGACAGGCTATGCCACCGATGCGGAAACCCTGTCCCAGCTGCGGCCGCTGCACCCCATTATCGGATGCGTTCTGGACTACCGACAGCTGATCAAGCTATGCAGCACCTACGGCGAGAATCTGATCGCTCTGGCAGATGAAAACGGGAAGCTTCACTCCCGCTTTAACCAGACCGGCACGGCCACGGGCCGCATTTCCTCCACCGATCCCAATATGCAAAACATTCCCGTTCGGGGACAGCTGGGACGGGAGATGCGCCGCTATTTCGTGGCCTCCGATACAGATCACATTCTTCTGGACGCGGACTATTCCCAGATCGAGCTCCGTCTTCTTGCGGAGATCTCCGGTGACGCCAATATGCAAAAAGCATTCCTTGAGGGACACGATATTCATACGTCCACCGCGTCCCAGGTATTCCGGGTGCCGCTGGATCAGGTCACCCCGGAGCTTCGCTCCAAGGCAAAAGCAGTCAATTTCGGCATCGTCTACGGCATCGGGGACTATTCCCTCTCCCAGGATCTGGGCATCACCCGCCGGCAGGCCGGCGAGTATATCGACGGCTATCTGGCCACCTATCCGGGCGTGGACGCCTATTTGAAATCCACAGTGGAAAACGCTAAACGGGATGGATTCACCATCACGATGTACAATCGGAAGAGAAACATCCCCGAGCTTTCCTCCCAGAACCGGAATATCCGCGCCTTTGGTGAAAGAGTGGCAATGAACAGCCCCATCCAGGGCACGGCCGCCGACATCATCAAGATCGCCATGATCCGCACACGAAAAGCCCTGCGGGACAGCGGACTGGACGCCCGGCTGATTCTTCAGGTTCACGACGAATTGATCGTAGAGGCATCCCGTGCGGATGCACAAGCGGCTGCCGCCATTCTCAAAAGCGAAATGGAGCACGCCGCCACCACCCGCGTGCCGCTGACCGTTGAGGTTGCCATGGGCGAAAGCTGGTACGAAGCCAAACAGTAAATCACACATACAGGAGAGTATATGAAAACAAAGAAATTCCCGTGGGTGACCCTGTACTGCCTTCTCCTTTGTTTATTCACCGTGTACGTTGTACTGGACACATTCGTGCTCGTCAAGACTCTCTCCCCCGAAATCGGCACCCCGTCCGCCACAGAGCAAAACGGGAACGAACAAACGGATTCCCCGTTTGCACCCGTTATTACGGACAGTATGTACCGGGATGAAAACATTCTGATTACCGTCACGGAATACCGCTATGAGGATTCCAACGTGTACGTGGCGGACGTGGTGCTCTCCTCCCCGGAATACTTAAAAACCGCTTTTGCCCGGGACATATTTGGACGTAACATTGCGGAGGAAACCTCCGTGATCGCCGAAGCGAACAGCGCCATCCTGGCCGTCAACGGTGATTTTTACGGATCTCAGGAAAAGTGCTATGTGATCCGCAATGGCGTGCTTTATCGGGATACCCCCGCCGGCAGCCGGAAGGATCTGGTCATTTACAAGGACGGATCGGCTGAGATCATCCAGGAAAACAAAATCAAAGCCGCAGAACTGATGGAGAGGGGAGCCTATCACGTCTTCTCCTTTGGACCGCCTTTGGTTCAGGACGGAGAAATCGCCATCCCAAAACGGGGCCTGCACTCGCACACCGCGGTGGATAATCCCCGCACTGCCATTGGAATCATGGATTCTCTGCATTACGTATTTGTGACGGTGGACGGCCGCACAAAGGACAGCACGGGCCTGACCGCTATGGAACTGGCGGAATTTATGATTTCTCTGGGCGCAACTACCGCATACAATCTGGACGGCGGCGGCTCGGCCACCATGTATTTCAACGGAAAAGTAATCAATCAGCCTACCTACAAGGGCAAGGATATCGAAGAGAGGGAGGTAAGCGACATTGTCTACATCGGATATTGAAATCCACCGCAGACGGGCTTTGAAAACCGCATTCGTCTATCTTCTGATCTCCATCTTCTGTGCGCTGTTCGGTGGTGTATACGAATTTTTTGCCAACGGGGTCATGTCCTTCCGCATGGTGTATGCCTTTGCTATCCCGCTGGTAGGCGGCACTCTCCCCTTCCTGTGCATGGGTGTGTTTGGCATGAAGCCTTATCCCGCCGCTGTGCTGATCGGCTACCATAACTGTGCGGTAGCCACCTTTACCCTGGGCACACTGTTGTGGGGAGCGCTGGACATATACGGCACTTCCAACGTCCTGGTTCAGATCTACTATATGGTAGGTATCAGCTTGCTCATCGGTGAGGTAATCGCCTACGTCATACAAAAGCTGGTTACAAAATAAAAAATAAAGGCTGTTGCGTATGCAACAGCCTCTTTTATTCGATTACTGATTCTCAGCCGCAGCAGCTTCCATTCTTGCCTTGCGGTCAGCTTCCACACGGGCTACCTTCTCGTAGTGAGCCTGGGTGCGGATTTCGATGATACGGTTGATATCCAGGCAAGCCTTGTCGATATCGGCACCATAGTCTACGCACATATCCAGAACGTCCTTGCCGTCCTTACCAACGAGCACGAAGCGGTAGATGCGCTGCTTCACGTTAACCTTGCCAACAGTACGCTCGAAGATAAACTCACGAACCTCTGCGTGATCCAGATCGATGTAGCGGAAGGATCCGCCCAGTTCCTCATCCAGCTCCTCGTCGATGAAGGAGAAACGTCTTCTGTGGATGTGGATCTTCTCACCGGTAAAGAACAGGATTGCCGCAGAGAAGATGCTGGTGCGATGACGGCCGTCAGAGCCCTTCTTGTAATAAACCTCATCGTCGAACTCATAGCCCTGGACGGTGAAGGGATCCTTGTGCTTCAGGCTTCTCTCCGCCAGTTCAAAACGGATCATGCCGCGCTCACGCATATCCTTTACGCGCTCGCCAACCTGATACTCGATATCGTCTCCGCTGGCCTTACCGCCATTGAAGAAGAAATACATACCCAGGCCAACGCCGGCAATGATAATGCCGTAGTACATATATTCAATCAGCATAAACACAACACCGATCGCGATCAGCGCCAGAGCAACGATTCCCATCGGTGTGATACCCTTAGATGTAAAGTACTTCAGATTCCGTTTGGTTTCCATAGTGCAACACTCCATATGTAATGAAATTTTGAGTACTTGGCAATACTCTCTTACAATACCAATATGATACCATAGATTTTCTTCCCTGTCAATACGATTTCCCATCCGGTGAGGGATTGTTGCGAAAAAACGCCAATCACAAAAGGAATACGCCTCGGGTATACTGTACCGTATGCGCCCACTTAATTCCACTGCCAAGGAGGTACGCTATGGATGCGCTTCATTTGTTTCAGATGTGCCTGAACACTCACTACACCGACGTGGAAAACGACGTCAGCTTTGCCGTGCGGCGGACGGAGGATCGGCTGTATATCCTGTTTGAATGGAGCCGGGGATCGATGGACTGGAAAAACAATCTGGACTTCCCCGTAGCCCCCTACCGGTGGATGCAGGATCTCTGGTACTGCCACCGGGGATTCCTCAGAGCCTGGAAAACGGCGGAGCCGTATGTGGAGGAAATCCTGCAAACACTCCATCCCGAGAAGATCACCGTAGCCGGATACAGCCACGGCGGAGCCCTGGCTACGCTCTGCTATGAATACATATGGTTCCACCACCCGGGGCTACGCCCCCATCTGCGGGGCATGGGATTCGGCGCGCCTCGCATAATCAGCTGCCCGGTTGGGTGCGACGCCTTGGCCGCACGCTGGGCAAATTACACGGTGGTACGGAATCTGGACGACATCGTCACCCATCTGCCGCCCAGGTTTATGGGATACCGGCACGTGGGGCGGCTGTGGGAAATCGGCAAAAAGGGACGGTACACGTCCTTCGACGCGCACCGCCCGGAAAATTATATAACTTCTCTTACGGCATTGAGTCCGGCCGAAGCCGCTCAATTTCCCGTTTGATCTCCTGCATTTCTTCGTCCACCTCGGCGATGGCCATGGCGCAAATCTTCAAGCGGTAGCGCAGCTCCTTCGGCAGAATGCCCGCCCGCTTGTACCCGAGATGGTGCTCCAAAGTGGCCCAGCAGTCCATGGCGATAGTACGGATCTGGATCTCCACGGGCACCCGCTCGGTGCGGTCGGAGAGGAAAATGGGCACCTCGATAACGATGTGCAGACTGCGGTAGCCGCTGTCCTTGGGATTGTGGATATAGTCCGTTTTCTTGATCAGCGAAACGTCATCCTGAGACAGAAGCAATTCCGCGATCATCTCCGCGTCCTGTATGTAGTTGCACACCACACGCACACCGGCGATGTCGGTCAAGCCGCCCTTCATTCCGCCCAAAGTAGGAGGAAGGCCCATCCGCCGCATTTTCTCAAAAATGCTGCGGGGCTCCTTCAGTCGGGATTCTATATGATGAATGGGATTGTAATCGTATTTGGCACGAAATTCCTCGTCCAGGGTTTCCAGCTTGGTTTTCACCACGCTGATGCCCGCGCTGTACATCTGCATCAGCACCCGAAACTCCTTGACCACGTCACTGACGGTATCGATCTCGGCCTTTGCCGCCAGTGCCAGATTTTCTTCATCCAGCAGCAAAACATCGTCGATTTTCTTCATTTTGCACAAATCACCTCCCTGTATTATTATGATACACCATTATTTTGAACAAATCATAAACAAACGGCGGTGAAGTGGAAAATTTTTTAAAACGGATTTTGCGATGGGGGAAAATGGGCGGATTTTGTTTACAATGGGGGGGATGTATGGTAGAATGATGGTATATCAGCGAGGGACGGAGATGATGCCATACGGTGACAGTACAGGAAATACTATCCAAAGTGGACTTTGATAATGTTTTTATGGAATACAAGAAACATTATGAAGAAGAGCACAAAGGAAAAGTTATGGATATATTTCAAAAACTCAAAGAAATCACGCCTATCCCAAACGATTGCAACATGGTGTTATCCATAAGAGCTATCAAAGAAAATGAACTTGGCGATGACGTTGTGATCGATAGCTTTGATTGCGATGATAAAGACGTATTTTTTGATGTGTACGGTAAAGCGGACGATTATGAAGGCTTATACTCTATTGCCTCGTCGGATTATGAGGATTTGTTGGGATATTATGTAAGTGAGGATACTGTGACAAGATTCTCTTTTTCCCAGATTGCCGCACATATTCTATGGGCACTGGATTGGTGATTCTTTCATTACTCGATAAAGATGGGGACGTATAATGACAAACGAAGATTTTGTATTGATTGAAAAAGAACTGGATATTATTTTGCCTGAGCGCTACAAAAAAATAGCATTAGAGGCCCCGTTGAAAGACACTGCTTATTCCGATGCGTTCTATAATGATCCCCAGAAAGTGATCAAGACAAATTTGCGTCTTCGCAAATACGGAATTTACGGAAGCAAACCACTACGCAAAAACCATCTGGTCGTTGGTTTTGACGGGTATTACATGTATATTGATATTTCAAGCGATGAGGACG
>JBGVKV010000089.1:0-4708 GCA_045123975.1 Eubacteriales bacterium
CGCACCGGAGATTCTGTCCTATATCGCAAAAAACGGCGGAAAAGTGATCCTCACAAGCGACGCTCACTCCCCCGAGAATCTGTGTTATCGGTTCGATATGGCGGAAAAATATGCGCTGGATGCGGGGATTCTTCCCGAAAACATCCTATATTCTCCCATAAAGTAAAAAAATCCGTGTGCGGGTAACCGCACACGGATTTTTCATTATTGATTCTCACTCCACGGAAGTGAATTTCACGCTCTTCGCCCAGGTGATAAACTGCGGACGGTATTCCTCATAGCTGTACTCGGGACAGGCAAACTGAACGGTCCAAAAGGCATCCTCCGCCTTATACATAACACTCAGGTATACGAAATCCACTCCGACAGGTTCCACCCGATAGGTATATTCCATCATAGGGAATCCCTCTTCTTCGGTGACAGGGGAGGGGGATTTGTCGGCATTGGCCAGATAGACCAGATCCGCGTATTCCCGCACCGTCATGCTTTCCAGCCCCTCGGCCAGGGAAAAAGCTTCCCGCAAAGCCAGCACCGTCACTGTGGGGGTGGCATAGCAAACGGTATATCCTTCCACAGTATGCTTGTCAAAATCAGAGGGCAGCACGATCTCCATGCCGTCGGAGGCATACAGTTCCGTTTGATTCGTATCCAATGACACGGCAGAGCAGCCCGACAGGCACATCAATATCGAAAGAAGGAAGGCAAGCACCATTCTTTTTCCATTCATACGTAACACCTCATATGGGTTATTTTACGAGAAAGATCCCGGGTGATGCCCGGGATCGCGCAGATCAGTGTTCGTCCATTACAGGGAAATTCTCATAGCCTGCGGGAGGAGTTGCCTTGGCATCCTTACCGGGATTGATGTAATCGATGTCCATATCCATAGATGCGGACACAGTCATACCCTGCACGTTCATATCCATATCAAACTCGATATCGTACTCCACAACGTAGCCACCCTTTACGGTGATCTCCAGAGTAACGTCCTTTACGGAAACAGCACCACCCATAGATTCGGAAAGGCCGTCCAGAGCCTCACCGAACAATTCAGCATACTGCTCTGCGGTGATCACAAGCGCAACGCTCTTGCTGCCGTCATCGTTCTTCTCGATCACTGCACCCTCGAACAGTTCCTCAGGGAACTGGGTGATCATATCGGTTACGCTGTCGGAGCTGAGGGGCAATTCAGCGGAAGCGGTCTCGGTATTCACCTTGTAGCTTTCGCCGGCCACGGTCATATAAGCCCAGCCCTGGCCGTCCATATACATATCCATAGCCACACTCTCGCCCATAAAGGACATCTCTGCCTTTACGGAGCCCACGGGGTTCTCGCTCTTGATATCATCCATAACGATGTGCATATCGATCGGCATGGACATATCGATACCCATCATGCTCATCTTGATCTCGGCATCCATCTTAGCCTCTACAGAGGTAAGAGTAGCCATTTTTGCCATAGCGCCGTTCACAAGAGACGCAGGGGTCTCGGAGCAGGAAGCCAGCACCATAACGGAAAGCAGCATGCACACTGCCAAAGCAATGGAAATAATTCTCTTCATAGTTGGTGTCTCCTAATGTAATTCGTTACGCATCAAAGATGCTATACAACTGTATTGTATCATTTTCGGGGCCGATTGTCAACAAACATTTGCAGAGGCTGTGAGCGTCAGACCACCTCGTCCACCGACTGGGCAAAGACCTGCTCGCCCACGATGGCCATCAGCTCCTCCGCGGATTTTTCCTCATCGTAGGTGGAATACCGCACGTGGAGGATATCGCCTTCCCGTATTTCCTTGCCGCCGTGCTCATCCACCTCGGCACCGTGCTTTTTACCGTGCTGCACGGACAGAACAAACAGATTCCGGGGCCAGAAAATATCCCGGATCTGCTTGCCCACGGCAAAGGTGCCCGGCTGTACCGTCACAAACGTATCGATCACCCGGAATTCCTTGCCCTCGTTCTGGGCGTGGGCCCGGCCCTCCAGCACCGTGTCGTTGATGGAATGGACGTCAAAGATCTCCGTAATCATAAACGCCGTCACGGCCACGATGATCACGTACAGAATGTTGTCGTAGCAGGACAGGGCCTCCACCGCGAAAACGATGGCAGTCAGGGGCATCTTCATCATACCGGCGATGCATCCCGTAATGCCCAAAACCATAATCAAAACGTAATAAGACTCGCCCAAACCGAACAGATCGGTACAGATCTGTCCCATTGCGGAGGCAATCACCGCACCCAAAGTCAACAGCGGCAAAAAGATACCGCCCGTGATGCCGTTCGTGTTGGCACACAACGTCAACGTAGACCGCACCACCAGGATCAGAAGCAGCATAAGAAGTGTCTGCCGCTCTTCAAACAAATGAAGGATCAATTCGTGTCCTGTGGAAATAAAGGAATAGGAAAGAATACCGAATAATACGGTCAGAGCAAAGATGCTGAAGATCTTCCAGGCGTGGGGCACGTTTTTCAGTTTCTTCTTCCACAGAGTGGAAATCACCGTATAATACCGCAAAAACAGCACCGCGAACAGTCCCATCACGATACCCACCGCCAAAGGAATCCAGATGTCTTTGGCGTGGAGGGTGATCAGATCCAGCTTGGGAAACAACGACGTGCTGACGGAGAACAGAGGGGCAAGAAGATCTGTGGTAATTCCGCCGGCCAGGACGGATGTGGCGGCCACAACGAGAATCATGGGAGATACCCGCTGATGGGCCTCCTCAATGGCAAACAGCACACCCGAAATAGGCGCACCGGTGGCGATGGAGAAGCCGGCGCAGGCGCCGCCTGTCATGGAATACCGATTCCACGCCCGGTGCTTTTTCGCCAAGGTACGCACGCTTCCCCGGCCCAGAGCCGCACCCATCTGCACGGAAGGGCCCTCATTGCCCAGAGGCACGCCGATGAGGAAGGATGTCAGAGACATAAAGAACAGCCCCACCAGATTGGATTCCCAACGGCAAAGCAGAATACCCCGCAGCATGCCGATGGAGGTGGGAATACCGCCGCCCTTCAGATTGGGCACCCGGCGGTAGATATAGGCGAACAGAAAGGAAACGCCTACCAGAACCGCCAGTACGGGAAGCACCCACAGCAAATTCTCGCGCAGGAAATGATATCCCGCCTCCGATGCGGCAATCACGTGCTTGGCGCACAGCTTGTACAGCGTGATCACCACGGCGGTGAGGATACCCGTCACCGATCCAAAGATCACGGCGGGAAAAATCAGATTGATAAAATAGTTTTTGTATTTGTTCATTTTTCGCCTCGCAAAAAATCACATCGTGTCGGGCAATTCCTCAAGAGAGTACACGTACCGATCCGCCGCCCCGCGGATCTGCTCCGCCAATGCATCGCTGGATGCATCGTACACGCCGACGGCGTGCATTCCCGCAGCCCGTGCGGTGCGGATCGCCGTCAGATTATCGTCAAAGAAGACCGCGTCGGACACGTCCACCCCGATCCGCTCTGCCGCCGCGCGATAGATGGCAGTGTCGGATTTGACCATGCCGAAATCGTCGGTGCTCCACACGTTGTCAAACCAATCGAAAATGCCCAGCCGCCTCAGGCAAGGATCCACCATCTTGTGGGGACTGGCCGTCAGCACGTGGAGGGTGCACCCGGCCGCCTTCAGGCGGGCGAGATATTCTCGCACACCATCCTTGATGCCGATCTCATCCCGATACTTAGGAAAGGCAAATGCGTCCATGCGGGCAAACATCTCCTCCAGGGACAGGGGAACGCCCAGGGCGTCCCGGAAATATTCTGCCGTGCCCCGATCGCCCAGGGGAGTCACCGTGTTGATAATATCCGAAGGATACGCCACGCCGCACTCCCGCAGGATATTCAGCACTTTTTCCGCCCAGGAGGGCATGGAATCCACCAAAGTCCCGTCAAAGTCAAATATGTAGGTATGACGCATCCGCACCGCTCCCTTCGACTGTTAATATTCTGTGCACATTATAGCACAATTTTCCGCACAAAGCAACATGAGACGGCAAAACCCTCACCAGTTCGCCGGGGACACATATACTGATAAGGAATCCAAAATAAAACGAGGTGTCTTATGAATCAACAGGTAATCTTTCCGGTCCGCCGCGGGATGCGCTATCCCGCCGCGTGGGTCCACCTGCGTGGCAGCCGTGCCTATCCCCACGTGCAGGGAACTGTCCGCTTTTATGAACACGGCCGCGGCGTGCTGGTCATCACCGAGGTGATCGGCCTGCCCACCACGCAAAACCCCTGCGAGAGCCCCATTTTTGCTCTTCACATCCACGAGGGCGGTTCCTGCTCCGGCAATGAACAGGACCCCTTCGCCGACGTAGGCATGCACTACAATCCCCTTGGCTGTCCCCATCCCCACCACGCCGGGGATATGCCGCCGCTGTTCGGCGTCAACGGATACGCCTTCGGTGCCTTCGTCACCGATCGGTTTACGATCCGCGACATCGTGGGGCGAAGCGTGATCCTCCACGGATCTCCCGACAATTTTACCACCCAGCCCTCCGGGAACGCCGGCGAAAAGATCGCCTGCGGGGAGATTATGGGACGGAGGAGATGAAAAAAGCAGACTACCGAATGGTAGTCTGCTTTTCTTTGGCTCCCCCTGTTGGGCTCGAACCAACGACACTGCGGTTAACAGCCGCATGCTCTGCCGACTGAGCTAAGGAGGAATGTTGGCCTCGACCTATTTTCCCGGACC